>CAZTJX010000008.1:0-17320 GCA_964613755.1 uncultured Demequinaceae bacterium
CCACCGCCACGACCTCGCCCTCTTGGGGCTTCTCCTTGACGGTGTCCGGGATGACGAGGCCGGAGGCCGTCGTCTGCTCGGCCGCAGCCGGCATCACGACGACCTTGTCTTCCAGGGGCTTGATTGAGACCGACACTGCGGACCTCACCTTCCTCTACACATACCGAACGATGAGCGGCGGCGTCGGGGCGGAGCCTCCGTCGCGGGGGTTGGGCCCGCCACCGATAGCCGCACGCGCTCCTTAGCGGAGCAGTACAAACCTAGCACTCTCCCTGGGCGAGTGCTAACTCGCGGCCGGATGCGAGCGGGCCGTGGAATGATCGGCGCGTGGACACCGACGAGGCGCGAGCCGCTGTGAGCAGAGAGGGGCTCGCCCTCCTCAACTCGCTTCCCCCCTATCGCGCCGAGGCGGCCCTCCCCCAAGGATCTGCGTTGCGCGCGGCGGGAGCACCTGCGGCACTCGCCGCAGCTGTCATGACCCAGGCGCGGCTACGCGAGCGAGCGCGTGCGAAGTTCGGCGACTTCGCCGACGGGATGCTTTTCACCCCCGACGGTCTCGAACAGGCGACGAGGCTTACCGTCGCCGCCCTCCACGCCGAACGCTTTCGCTCTGCTGGTGTCGAGCGAGTGGCCGACCTAACCGCGGGAATCGGGGCGGACGCGATGGCGATGTCGGCCATCGGACTCGCGGTCATGGCCTTCGAGATCGACGAGGCAACCGCGCTCATTGCTGACCATAACCTGAGGCACTGGCCGCAGACCGTGGTCGTGCACGCCGACTCGCTTTCGACGGCGCGACATGTGGATGTCGACGGGGCCTTCGCCGATCCGGCCAGGCGCTCCGGCGGTTCCCGCAGGTATCGTCCCGAGGACTACACTCCACCGCTGGAGAAAATCCTGGCGCTCCGCGACGCCCTACCGGCGATGGGTATCAAGGTCGGGCCCGGGATACCCCACGAGGCCGTGCCCTCTGACGCCGAGGCACAGTGGATCAGCCTGGACGGAGACGTGGTCGAGGCGGGAATCTGGTGCGGACCACTCGCACGAGGAATCGGCAGGGGAGCGCTCATTGTCGCGAACGGAGCCTCACACGCCCTAGCCGACGCGGGTTCGATCGCCTCGGTCACCGCTCCCGCCGAATACGTCTACGAGCCCGACGGCGCGGTGATCAGGGCCGGCCTCGTCGCGGAGGTCGCGCTCGCCCTCGACGGCGGCCTCCTCGATGCGACCATCGCCTACGTCACCGCCCCCCGTCTGGTCGCCACCCCGTTCGCGACGCCCTACCGTCTCCTTGATGACCTCCCTTTCGGCGTGAAGTCGCTCCGTGCATACCTTCGCGCCAGAAACGTCGGACGCGTCACGATCAAGAAGCGTGGGACGGCGGTATCCCCCGAAGATCTGCGGCGCCAACTGGCACTCAAAGGTGACGCCGAGGCGACCCTCATTCTCACTCGGGTCGAAGGAGCGCAGAGAGTGCTGATCGTTGAACGGGAGACGGCGGGCGCATAGGGGTCCACGACCGCCCCTATTCGTGTGCTCCGCACTCCTTTCCGGAGAGCCTCCCCAAGGCAACCGGCCATTGCCCGGTCGGCGGCGCGGCTCCCGTAAGGATGTCCGCCAGCACGGCGAAGCTCGCCCGACTACGCCCGAAGAGTCCGATATACGTCGTGGCCCTCGATCGCGGTAGCCCCCACGGGCCGTCCATCGCGACGACGACGTCCGCATCCCCGGTCCCGCTCGCCGAACCCAGAAGCCGAATCGTCGTCCCTCCCCCGGTCCGCACTCCCCTCGAGGCGAGCGCGGATGCCAGGGCGGCCCGCTCGTCGGCCCACCCACCCGAGATCGTCACGGACGAGCCCACGAGTGGGCCGCCGCATCGGGACGAAGTGACGACGGTTCCCGCCACTCCAAGGGCGTGCACGAAATCACCCTCGGTATCGCCGCGAGGAAGCTCGGCCTGCCAACGCATGAGCGCGATCCCGCGAGCCGCAGCCTCATCGAGGCGCGCCCTACTCAGGCGTCCCGAGTCCACGGCCGCGACGATATCCGCATGAGCCCTGGCCGTACTGGTCGGCATGAGGACCAGGTCCGCGCCCGCGTTGAGCGCCGCAACCACCGGCCCTCCCCTTCCGCGGTTCTGCACGGCCCCCATGCTTAGCGAGTCGGTGATGACAACACCCCGGAAGCCCATCTCCTCTCTGAGATAGGCGTACGCGGCCGGGTTGAGCGTCGATGGAGAACCCCCCCATTCGGATACCGCAACGTGGGACATCATCACCGCGGGAACGCCCGCGTCAACTGCCGCGCGGAAGGGGATCAGATCGTACGACTCGAGCTCCTCCGCGGTAGCCGCCTGAACAGGCAGCCCCAGGTGGGAGTCGATGGTCACTCCTCCATGACCCGGAAAGTGCTTGACCGTAGGGAGCACCCCCGCAGCGAGGAGTCCGCGTGAGGCGGCGACTACTGTCGCGGAGACGTTCGCGGGATCGTCGCCCGCGGATCGCGCGCGGATGACGGGATCGGCGAGTCCGATCGTGAGATCCGCGACGGGTGCAAAGTCCATGGTGAACCCGAGTCCGAGCATGTCGGCACCCGTACCCCGGTACGCCGCCTCAACAACGGATTTCTCCCGCGTTGCCCCCGCAACGAGGAAGGCGGGCAACGGCGGAATGATCGCATTCAGGCGTGCAACCGAACCCCCTTCCTGGTCCACCGCGACGATCACGGGCCAGTCTCGCCCGTCACCCCCCCGCTGCGCCGCGGCGGTCATGTTCCGGGTACGCGCTACGGATCCCACGTTTCCGCCACCGAACGCGACGCCACCGAGGTGGTAGGTGCGCACCAGGCGTTCCACGCTTGTGGGATCCTGCCCACGAAACAGCGCCACGATCACCTGACCCGCCACTTCGTCCACGGTCATCGCATGCGCGGTCTGAAGCGCGCGAGCCAGATCCCCCTGAGTCGGACCCCACGAGAGCACAATCTCGTCGGGAAGTGGGCCACGAACGATGAGCGGTTCGCCAGCCCACACGTCGGGACGTAGAGGTGCCTCAACGAAGGAGTCGCCCGCCGTCGACGCCAGCAGTGTCACGATCGCGAAAAGCCGTAAGGCGCGGAGGACCCACCGGCGCGGACCCCGGGGGTGTACTCGCGCCACAGAGGCGCCTCCGCCGCCGCTCACGCGATCGGGATTCCGAGCGGCATGGCCGAGTCGACCCCAATACCGAGGTCCGAAGGGGAGACGTCCCTGGCGAGCGCCGCGCTTCCCAGGGCCGCGATCATCGCCCCGTTGTCGGTGCAGTAGCGGATCGGCGGAATCCGTACGGTGATCCCCTCCGCGGCACAACGCTCTACAGCAAGCTCGCGCAATTGGGAGTTCGCGGAGAAGCCTCCGCCAATGACGACCGTATCGACGCCGTGATCCCTACACGCACGGAGGGTTTTGGTGACCAGCACGTCCGCGACGGCGGCCGCGAAGCTCGCCGCGACGTCGGCCGTTGGAACCTCGCGACCGTCATCGACGCACGCCTCAATCCAACGGGCGACGGCAGTCTTAAGCCCGCTAAACGAGAAGTCGTACGGGTACCTCGTGAAGTCCTTAGGGGCGGTGAGCCCTCGGGGGAAGGTGATCGCGCGCGGGTCGCCCCCGTGCGCAAGGCGATCGACGTGGGGACCTCCTGGGTACGGGAGTCCCAGGAGACGACCCACCTTGTCGAAGGCTTCTCCTGCGGCATCATCGAGGGTCTGGCCCACTTCGTGCACCCCAGTGGCGATGTCGTCGATGAGAAGGAGTGAGGAGTGGCCCCCCGACACGACAAGAGCGAGGAACCGCTCGGGAAAGGGGCCGTGCACCAGGGAGTCGACGGCGATGTGCCCGACGACATGGTTGACGCCGTACAGTGGCCGATCCAGGGCGAGGGCGAGGGCTTTGGCCGCCGCGACCCCCACGGTGAGCGAACCCACCAATCCAGGCCCCGAGGCCACGGCCACCGCGTCGACGTCGGCGAGTCCAACGTCAGCCATTCCGAGAGCCGCCTGGATCGTCGGAGTCATCTCCTCCAGATGCGCCCGCGATGCAACCTCAGGCACGATGCCCCCGAACCGGGCGTGCTCGTCCATGGAACTCGCGACGGCCTCACCCACAAGTTCGAGCCCGCGGACGAGCGCGATGCCGGTCTCATCGCACGTGCTCTCGATTCCGAGTACCAGAGGATCCACGGGACAACTCTAGGCCCGGTCGGGAGGCCGATCGGGATTCATGCCCAATCGCATGACGACGGCGTCGGTCCCCTCGGGTTGGTAGTAACGGCGACGCACGCGGACGTCCTCGAATCCGTGGTCGCGATACAGGGACAGAGCCTCGTCGTTCGTAACAGCTACCTCCAGCCACGCCTCGTCGACCCCGAGGCGCCGAGCCTCCGCGAGGAAGTCCTCCATGAGGAGCTTTCCAAGGCCCCTACCGCGGGCGCCCGTCGTCACGGCGATGTTCATAAGGTGAAAGACGTCCCCCTCGAATCCATAGACGGCATACCCCGCGAGTTCTCCATCGATCTCGACGCCTCGGTAGCGCCGGAATCCCTGGGCGTAGTCGCTCTCGATGAGCTCGAGCGACCACGCCGACGCACCGAAGATCTCGCTCTCCTGCAGGGCAACCCAGGCGAGATCGTCCGGATGAAGGTCGCGGATATTCGGCGAGGCCTCGTCGGTCACGACGCCGCGGCCTCATGGACATCGGGCCGCCTCAGATACCGGGGTTCGACGCCGAAGTCGCTCGTCCCCGCCGCGCTGTGTCGCGCGACGATGCGCGCGAGCCATGCGGGATCGGGGTGCCACGCGGACTCGGGCGGCGGGTCGCCGAAGACTTCGGGATAGAGAGCCGCACCCCTGCCGACGATCGCCCCGTGGGCCACAGGAACGTCCGCGGGGAACGATACTGCGGGACCCTCGACCCGCTCACCCTCCTCGTATCGCGCCCAGTAGACCTCGCGCCGCCTGGCGTCGGCCACGGCCGTCACCGCTCCACCGTGGGCGGCTCCCAGTGCGTCGAGCGAGCACACTCCGAGCACAGGAATCCCCCACGCGAACGCGAGCGTGCGAGCGGTCACGAGGCCTACCCTCAAGCCCGTGAATGGCGCGGGGCCGGTACCGACCACTACAGCATCGAGGCCCTCTCCCCCGACGAGTCCCGCCCTCGCGAGGAGGTCTCGAATCATGGGAGCAAGCATCTCGGAGTGCCCGCGCGGGGCGAAGACGGAGTCGTGGGCGAGAATCGCGTCGCCGTCAACGACGGCTGCGGAGATCGCGGACGAGGTGTCGAGCGCAAGCGTCGGCATAGCTCCAGCCTAGGCGAGCGCCGCGGCGAGGCGGTCGAGATCGGTGCCTTCCCACCGGGGACCATGCCCGGTCAGGGTCACCTTGCGAACTCCGGCCTCGGGATCGTCGAGCGCCCCTCCGCGTTCGCGCTCAAGCTCGATGGTGAGGTGGCTGTCCGCGAGGACCTCCGCAATCCCCTCCCCCCACTCGACCACCGTCACCGCGTCCTCGATACTCTCATCCAGATCGAGATCGTCGAGTTCGACGAGCGAACTGAGGCGGTAGGCGTCAGCGTGAATGAGTGCCGGCCGCCCGGGAGCGGGGCGGTGCGCGCGAGCGATGATGAAGGTTGGGCTCGCGACGGTCCCCTCGACCCCGAGGCCCACGCCGATGCCCTGAACGAGTGTTGTCTTGCCCGCGCCGAGATCGCCTACGAGGATGACGAGGTCACCGGGGCCAAGAATGTCCGCGAGCGCGCTGCCCAACGCGCGCGTCGCCGACGCGTCGGCGAGTTCGAGCCTCACTCCGCCTCTACCTTCCGGCGAAGGCCACCGAATCGGCAGACGATCTCGTAGTCGATCGTGCCGCACGCGTCCGCCCACTCCCGCGCCGATGGGCCGTCGGGCCCGATGAGCGTGACGACGTCGCCCTCAACCACGCTGGTCGATGGCCCAAGGTCGACGACGAACTGGTCCATGCACACGCGGCCGGCGACGCGGTAACGCACGCCGCGAATCGCAACCTCGGCCCGACCTCCGGCCGAACGGAAGACGCCGTCCGCGTAGCCCGCCGAGACGAGGCCAAGGTGGGTCGCACGCTCGGTGATGTAGTCATGCCCGTAACTCACGCCGTGTCCCGCGCGAACCCTTTTCACCAGCACCACCGTGCTCGTCACGGCCATCGCGGGCTCCAGTCCAAAGTCCCCTCCGTCGGAGTCGGCAATCGGAGAGAGTCCGTAGAGCGCGATCCCCGGTCGGACGAGGTCATACCGGAGATCGGGACGCGTGAGCGATGTCGCGGAGTTCGCGAGGTGCCTCACCTCGAAGTCGAGCGCGCGCTCGCGCGCCAGTTCGAGCGCGCGCGCGAAGACCCGCGCCTGTTCATCGATCGTGGGGTGTCCGGCCGCGTCTGCCCAGGCGAGGTGCGACCAGATCCCTGCCGCCTCGAGTCGGCCCGCTGCACGTTCATGCTCGACTGCATCGAGGAGCGCCGGGAGATCGTCCGGCGTGACACCCTCGCGGCCGAGGCCCGTGTCGACACACACGTGGACGCGCGCAGGCAACCCCGCTTGGTCGGCTCCGGCAAGGATCGCGTCCAGGACGGGGAGCGACGAGACCGAGAGATCGACATCCGCGGCGACGAGACACTCTGCGAGGACCTCCGGCCCGTAGAGCCATGCGAGGATCCGCCCGGTGTCACCTGCTTCCCGCAGAATGAGGGCCTCCTCCGGCTGAGCGACACCGAGCCAGGTTGCTCCCCCAGTGCGTGCGGCGCGTGCGGTCTCTACGAGCCCGTGCCCGTATCCGTCGGCCTTGACAACCGCCATGAGCGGGGCCCCCTCCGCCCGCGCCAGGAGGGCTCGAACGTTTCTGGTGATGGCGCCGTAGTCGACGACGACCGTTACCCCGGTCACGCGTCGGCCTCCGCAACCACGACGGCGGACGCAACTCCCGCATCGTGGGACATCGAGAGGTGGAAGCGCGTGACGCCGAGTTTCGTTGCTCGCTCGGCCACGGACCCCGTGACGACGAGAGTCGGCGCGCCTGACGCCTCGCGCACGACTTCGGCATCCTGCCACGACAGACCCACGGGGGCTCCTAGGGCCTTGGCGAGGGCCTCCTTGGCCGCCCAGCGGGCGGCGAGGCTCGCGTGCCCAAGCGTCCGTTCCGCCGGAGTGAAGACGCGTTCGACCAGACCAGGAGTCTTCTCGATGGTCTCCTGGAAGCGATCGAGCGCGACCACATCGATGCCTAGGCCCACGATCATCTCTACTCCACCGTGACGGACTTCGCCAGGTTGCGCGGCTGATCAACGTCGTTGCCCTTGGCACCCGCGAGTTCGCACGCGAAGATCTGCAGGGGGATGAGGGCAAGGAGCGGCGTCATGAGCACGGGCGCCTCGGGAAGGTAGAAGACTTCGCTCGCGTGCTGTGCCGCAACCGTATCGCCTTCCTCGGCCAGAACGATGGTGCGGGCACCGCGGGCGCGAACCTCCTGGATGTTCGACAGAACCTTCGCGTGCAGCGACTCCCTGCCGTTCGGGGAAGGGAGGATGACGAAGATGGGCAAACCATCCTCGACGAGTGCGATGGGCCCATGCTTGAGCTCACCCGCCGCGAATCCCTCCGCGTGAATGTACGCCAACTCCTTGAGTTTGAGGGCTCCCTCAAGCGCGACGGGGTAACCGACGTGACGGCCGAGGAAGAGAATCGTCCGCTCGTCCGACATCGATCGCGCAAGCTCGCGGATGGGTTCCGCGGTGTCGAGCACGCGTTGAATCTTTGCCGGCATGTCCTCCAACTGCTCAAATATGGCTCGCACCTCGTCCGGGAACTTGTTTCCGCGGAGCTCCGAGAGATAGATGCCAAGGAGGTAGGTCGCGGTGATCTGCGCGACCAGCGCCTTCGTCGACGCGACCGCGATTTCCGGCCCCGCGCGGGTGTAGAGCACCGAGTCCGCCTCACGGGCGATCGTGCTTCCCTGGACGTTGACGATGGCGATGACGCTCGCCCCCTGCTGCTGCGCATAACGCATCGCCATGATCGTGTCCATCGTCTCTCCCGATTGCGAGATCGCGACGATGAGCGTCTTCACAGAGACGACGGGATCCCGATACCGGAACTCGTGCGAATACTCCACCTCAACGGGAACGCGACACCAATGCTCGATGGCGTACTTCGCAACGAGACCCGCGTAGCTCGATGTCCCGCACGCGATGACGATGATCTTGTCGATCGCGTTCAACACGGTCTCCGAAATGAGGCCACCGTCGAGAGTCAGCTTCCCGTTCGCGTCGAAGCGACCGCGAAGGGTGTCCGCTACTGCGGCGGGCTGGTCGTGGATCTCCTTCTCCATGAAGGTAGCGAATCCGCTCTTCTCCGCCGCACTCGCGTCCCAGTCGATCGTGTAGGGCGCGCGCGACACGGGGTCGCCGTTGGCGTCGGTTACGACGACGCGGTCTGGGGTGATTTCCACGACCTCGTCCTGCCCGAGTTCGAGCGCGGTCTTGGTGTGCGCGATGAAGGCGACGACGTCGGAGCCAAGGAAGTTCTCGCCCTCGCCAAGCCCGACGACCAGGGGTGAGTTCCGTCGCGCCCCGACGACGGTGTGAGGTTCACGGGCGTCGATCGCGAGCAAGGTGAACGCACCCTCGAGCCTGCACGTGACATCCCGCATCGCCTGCGCGAGATTCTTGCCTGCCTCGACCTCCACGGCGACGAGGTGCCCCGCGACCTCCGAATCCGTATCGGAGGCGAACACGACTCCCTTGCCCTCCAGTTCGACGCGCAGGGCCGAGTAGTTCTCGATGATGCCATTGTGGATAATCGCGAGTCGGCCGCCCGCAGCGAGATGCGGGTGGGCGTTGGAATCCGTGGGCGCGCCATGCGTGGCCCAGCGCGTGTGCCCGATCGCCGCCGTGCCAGGGGGAAGCGGTCGATCCTGGAGTTCCTGGGCAAGGATCGCGAGCTTCCCTGCCTTCTTCGCCATCGCGAGCCCCGCGGGGTCGCTCGTGATGACCGCGATCCCTGCCGAGTCGTACCCCCGGTATTCAAGCCTCGCGAGGCCCTCCATGACCACATTCTGCGGTCGCGGATCCACCTTCTTGCCTCCGACGTATCCGACGATGCCGCACATGGGCACGAGTCTAGTTGCCCCAAGGCGTCGACCGCCCCCGGACCCTCGGTAGCGGGCCATGGGCCAGAATGGACGCATGGATGAAGTGAAGCCCGGCGAGGCCGGAAGCCCCTTCGTGACTTTCACGCGTCCGGAATGGTTTGCGCTCGCCGGAAAGACGCCCCTCCCCCTGACCGAGGAGGACATCGCCCGAGTTCGGGGGCTTGGGGATCCGGTCGACCTCTCCGAGGTTGACCACGTCTATCGCCCGCTCTCCCGCCTGCTTGACCTCTACTCGGGAGCAATTGGAGGGCTCCACGATGCCTCCAACGAGTTTCTGGGCGAACGGGCCTCTCGTACTCCATTCGTGATCGGCGTCGCCGGTTCCGTCGCCGTCGGGAAGTCCACCACCGCCCGCGTTCTGCGCGAGCTTATGGCTCGGTGGCCGGGAAGCCCCCGTGTCGAACTGATCACCACCGATGGGTTCCTCTTCCCGAACTCCGTTCTCCAGGATCGCGGACTCCTGCTGAAGAAGGGCTTCCCCGAGTCGTACGACAGGGGAGCCCTCCGCGCGTTCGTCGCCGCCGTCAAGTCGGGCCTACCGACGGTGACAGCCCCCGTCTACTCGCACCACACATACGACATCGTGCCCAGCGCCACGACCACGGTCTCGAGCCCCGATGTGCTGATCGTCGAGGGGCTCAACGTCCTGCAACCCGCGTCGCTTCGAGATTCGGATGGCGTGGCACTCGCCGTGAGCGACTACTTCGATGTCTCGATCTACGTGGATGCCGACGCCTCCGACATCCGTCGGTGGTACGTCGATCGTTTCCTCGCGCTACGTGAGACAGCGTTCGCGCAGCCAGACTCGTACTTCCGGATGTTCGCCTCGCTCACCGACGAGGAAGCGAGGGAACGGGCAGAGGAGATCTGGGACTCGATCAATGCGCCGAACCTGGAGCGCAACATCGCCCCCACGCGCTCACGGGCGACCATCATTCTCCGCAAAGGACCCGATCACTCGGTTAAGCGCGTTCAACTGCGCAAACTCTAGTCAGAACTGGCCGAGTCCTCGGCCCTACCCTCGCTGGATCGACGGGCGCGACGACGCGCGATCGGCCCTTCGTCGGGAAGTTCGTCGATGGGGATCAGTTCTGGTGGCTGGACGCCGGCCTTCGACAGGATCAGATCGACGAGGTATCCCAGGATGATGCCGCCGACCACCCCGATGGCGATACTGAGGAGAAGGCTGTTCTTCCACAGAGAGCCCGCGAACGCCCCAAGCGCAATGGAGTACGTCGCCCAGATGGTCGCCCCAAACGCATCGACACCCATGAAGCGCCTCCGCGGGAAGCGCAGCGCACCCGCAGTGAGATTCACCGCCACCCTCCCTACAGGGATGAAGCGGGCCGCGATAATGAACGCTGTGCCTCGGTGCTCGAGAGCCCGCTCCGCCCAGTCCAACGTCGCCAGTCCCCGGGGACTCCGCATTCCGGGGACTCTCCGGACGGGAATGGCCTTACCAACGGTGTACGCGATCTGATCGCCGCACCAGGCCCCCACCGCAGCAGAGAGCCAGATGAAAGCGATGGTGGGCCTGCCGGTCTGCTGCCACGTGGTCGCAGCCGCGATCACGATCGACTCCGAGGGAATCGGGGGAAAGATCCCATCAATCACCGCGACGGCCCACACCGATGGGTAGATCCAGACGGACGATGTCAGGGACAGGATGGAATCCTCCAGCCACGTGAGGGCCTCCCCTAGCGACATCCAGCCAGCGGAGAGGTTCACACCGCCCCCAGCCGCGTCTTCACAATTCCCGCCAGCCGCTCGGCGATGGTAGTGGCGACATCGTCCGTCTCGGCCTCAACCATGACCCTCACGAGCGGCTCCGTGCCGCTCGGTCGTAGCAGGATGCGCCCGGCGTCTCCAAGTTCTGCTCGCGCCTCTGACACTGCTTCCTGGAGCGGCGTATCCGTGAAGACGCGCGTGCGATCGACGCCCACGACGTTGACGAGCACCTGAGGGAGGCGAACGATGCCCATACAGAGTTCGCGGAGGCTCCTTCCCGACGTCGCCACGATGCTGGCAAGGAGTAGCGCGGTCAGCGTGCCATCTCCTGTCGACGCGTACTCGGACACGATGACGTGGCCGGACTGTTCTCCCCCCAGGGTGTAGCCGCCTTCGCGCATCGCCTCAAGCACGTACCGGTCGCCCACGGCGGCCTCGACGATGTCGATATTCGCCGCGCGCATGGCCCGCTGGAGGCCTAGGTTGCTCATCACAGTCGCAACCAGCGTGTCCCGGTAGAGCGTCCTCGACTCCTTCATCGCGACAGCGAAGACCCCCATAATCTGATCGCCATCAACGACGTCACCCATGTGATCAACCGCGAGGCATCGATCCGCATCACCGTCGAAGGCAACGCCAAAGTCGGCGCCGGACTCGATGACCGCGGCTCGCAGCGGTTCAAGGTGGGTCGAACCCGCTCCGTCGTTGATATTGAGACCGTCGGGTTCGGCATGAAGAACAACCGGAGTCGCGCCAGCAGCCCGAAGCGCAGCCGGACCAGCCGTGAAGGCCGCACCATGCGCGCAGTCGACGACAACGGTGAGCCCGCTCGCCGGCGCGTCCGCGCCGCAGAACGAGGCCGCCGATGCGACGACGTGGTCGATGTATTGCCGAACGAGATCGGGCGACGCGGTAATCGTGCCGACGTCGGCTCCCGTCGGCCGCGCCCAGGACTCCCCGAGACGTTCTTCGATGGAGACCTCAACGGCGTCGTCAAGCTTCTGCCCTCCACGCGCAAAGAACTTGATCCCGTTATCGGGCATGGGATTGTGGGAAGCCGAGATAACGACTCCAAGATCGGCCTCGACTGCACTCACCAAGTACGCAACAGCGGGAGTGGGGACGACGCCCGCATCGAGGACGTCGACTCCGGCGCTCGCCAGACCCGCCGCGACCGCAGCAGAAAGGAATTCTCCCGAGATTCGCGTGTCCCGGCCCACGACTGCCGTCGGGCGGTGGTTGGTGGATTCTCCCCGCTCGGCGAGGACACGCGCCGCCGCGACAGCGAGTTCCACAGCGAGCTCCGCCGTGACCTCCCGATTCGCGACGCCGCGGACACCGTCAGTGCCGAACAGGCGCGTCATGCGCGAAATGCTATCGCTTCGAGTACTGCGGGGCTCGGCGGGCCTTCTTGAGTCCAGCCTTCTTGCGCTCGACGACGCGCGGATCGCGCGTCAGGAAGCCAGCCTTTTTTAGCTCAGCGCGGTTTGCCTCAAGGTCGATCGCATTGAGTGCGCGAGCCACACCGAGGCGCAACGCCCCTGCCTGCCCGGACGGTCCACCACCGTGGATACGAGCATGAACATCGAACTTACCCTCAAGTTTGAGGAGCGAGAACGGGCTGTTGACGAGCTGCTGGTGCACCTTGTTGGGGAAGTACCCCTCAAGAGTGCGTCCGTTGAGCGTCCACTCGCCCGAGCCAGGCACCAAGCGCACGCGAGCGACCGCTTCCTTGCGCCGGCCAAGTCCCGCACCCGGAGCGACCGCGGATGTGCCCGTCCCCACGAGCGCTTCGGCGCTTTCCGAGGTGTACTCGATGGGTGTCTCGCTCGCGGCAACCGGTGTCTCACTCGCGACAACCGGCGTCTCACTCGCGGCAACCGGCGTCTCGCTCGCGGCAACCGGCGTCTCGCTCGCGGCAACCGGCGTCTCGTCTGCGGTAACCGGCGTCTCGCTCGCGGCGGCCTTCGTCTCGTCTTCCACTGTGTTCGTCCTTTGTCGTGACCCGCGCGCTACTGCGCGACTTGGGTGATCGGGAAAGCCTTGGGCTGCTGGGCAGCATGCGGGTGCTCGGGGCCCGCGTACACCTTGAGTTTGGCGATCTGAGCGCGACCGAGGCGTGTGCGAGGCAGCATGCCCTTCACCGCGTTCTCCACGACGCGACGGGGATCCCGCGCGAGCAGGTCGCCGATCGGGATCGACGTGATCCCGCCAGGGAAGCCGGAGTGACGGTAGACCATCTTCGAGGTCGCCTTGGCTCCCGTAAGGGCCACCTTGTCCGCGTTGATCACGATGACGAAGTCGCCGCAGTCCATGTGCGGGGCGAACGAGGCCTTGTGCTTTCCGCGCAGAAGCGTGGCCGCGTGGGTCGCGAGGCGTCCCAGGACCACGTCGGTGGCGTCAATCACGTGCCACGTGGCGGTGTGGTCACCGGTCTTCGGGGAGTAGGTGCGCACGTGAAGCCTTCTCTGTTGCTCATCGATGGTCGCTGGTCTATCCAGCGTGGTGGTCGGCGACACCCAAGGCGGAGGATACGACCGGTCCGCAGTGGAACGCACAACGACCCTTGAGCATACCGTCCGAGGGAGAGTGGGTCAATCTAGGGTTCGTCGTGTGCGCGGGCGTGCAGAACGACGGGCGATTTCGGGGTCTGAGGGGAACACGACTTCCTCAAGAGTGAGGCCCTGCGACGCGGCCACGGTGATCGCTGGGGAGCGCCGGGGAGACGACGCGATCTCGGCCAACCAGCCGGAATCTCGACGCCCATCCCCGACGGCAAGGACCGCACCCACGAGAGACCTCACCATGGAGTGACAGAAGGCGTCGGCGCGCACGGTGGCGACGATGAGTCCGGCGTCCGCACCCGCGTCTTCCCTGTGCCACGAGAACTCCATGAGATTCCGAACGGTGGTCGCCCCTGCGCGGGGACGACAGAACGCGCGGAAGTCTTGTAGCCCTTCGAGGGACCGGGAGACCGCCGCGAGAATCTCCAGGTCAAGGGACCGAGGATAGGTCATGACATGGCGCCTAACGAGGGGGTCCGGGGCTAGCCCCCCCTCGGAGATTCGGTAGGAGTACCGGCGCTCGATCGCGCTATGGCGTGCACTGAACCCGGGAGGTGCCTCCGACGCCGCACGCACCATCACGTCCGGTGGAAGCACGCCGTTCAGCCGCGAGACGAGCGACTCGGCCTCGTTCGGCCGAGAGCGGCTCGGAAGCCGTCGCCACGCCGACACCGGGATGTCGAGATGCGCCACCTGCCCCCGCGCATGAACGCCTGCGTCGGTGCGTCCGGCGACGACGAGGTGGGGCAGGGCGTCCGCCCGCACGACGCGGGCGAGGGCGGCCTCGAGGGTGCCCTGGACGGTTCGGAGGTCTGGCTGAACGGCCCAGCCCGCGAAGTCGGTCCCGTCATACGACAGATCGAGGCGGACCCGCACGGTCGTGGCACTGTCCGTCACGGGGCCCGCCTCGATGAGGTCGCTGCTACTTGGCGCTCTCGGCGTCGTCCGTATCGGGCGCATCCGTCTTGGCGGCGCCTTCATCTGCGGGCGCGTCGTCGACGTCGGCCTTCTTCGTTGGCTTCTTCCCACCGTCCTTCGACGCGGCGCCCTTCGACCCGGCATCCTTCGACCCGGAGGACTTCGCGGACTTCTTCGCCGCCTTTGTCGCCTCGGAGACGACGGACTGCTTGTCACTCAGGGGGCCCGCGACGAGCTCGATCACCGCAAGGGGGGCGTTGTCCCCCGCGCGATTGCCCACCTTGGTGATGCGCGTGTACCCACCCTGGCGCTCGGTGAACGACGGCCCAATCTCGGTGAAGAGGGTGTGCACCACGGACTTGTCATGGATGACCCCCATGACCTTACGACGCGACGCGAGATCGCCGCGCTTCGCGAACGTGATGAGCCGTTCGGCATAGGGGCGGAGCCGCTTGGCGCGCGTCACCGTCGTGGTAATCCGGCCGTGCTCGAACAGGCTCTGCGCGAGGTTCGCGAGCATCAGTCGCTCGTGAGCCGGTCCGCCGCCGAGCCGGGCACCCTTGGTCGGGGTAGGCATGATCTGAACTCCCTCTAGTTATCTTCGTTGCCCGAGAAGTAGACGCCCGAAACCGCGGGGTCATAGTCGGCGCCGCCATCCTTGAGCGAGAAGCCGAGTTCGACCAGCTTCTCCTTGACCTCGGTGATCGACTTCTGACCGAAGTTGCGGATGTCCATGAGGTCGGCTTCGCTTCGAGCGGTGAGTTCACCCACGGTGTGGATGCCTTCGCGCTTGAGACAGTTGTACGAGCGCTGCGTAAGGTTGAGTTCCTCTACAGGCAGGTTGTAGTCCTCCTCGAGCGACTCATCCGAATCCGACGGCCCAATCTCGATGCCTTCCGCCGCCTCGTTGAGACCTCGAGCGAGCGAGAAGAGCTCGACAAGGGTCGAGCCTGCTGACGCGAGCGCGTCGCGGGGCGACATGGACGACTTGGTCTCAACGTCGATGACGAGTTCGTCGAAGTCCGTACGCTGTGCGACGCGGGTCGCCTCAACTCGGTAGGTCACCTTGAGAACGGGCGAGTAGATCGAGTCGACAGGGATCTGGCCAATCTCGGCGTCGTACTGCTTGTTGAGCGTGGCCGGGACATACCCACGCCCGCGCTCCACGGTCATTTCCACCTCGAACTTTGCCTTCGAGTTGAGCGTCGCGATGTGGAGATCGGGGTTGTGAATCTCGACACCCGCTGGTGGGGCGATATCGGCCCCTGTGACGGCTCCCGCCCCACTCTTACGCAGGTACATGATGACGGGCTCGTCGTTTTCCGATGAGACCACCAGACTCTTGAGGTTGAGGAGGATCTCGGTCACGTCCTCCTTCACGCCCTCAATCGTGGTGAACTCGTGGAGGACGCCCTCGAAGCGGAGCGACGTGATCGCGGCCCCAGGGATCGACGAGAGAAGTGTGCGGCGAAGGGAGTTGCCGAGGGTGTAGCCGAAGCCAGGCTCGAGCGGCTTGAGGGAGAACTGCGAACGATTGTCCGCAAGGACCTTCTCGGTGAGCGTGGGGCGCTGCGCGATGAGCACGGTTATTCCTTCCCGGGTATCCGCTATCTGATACCCGCATGGCCCCCGATGGCCTCTGTCCACCTGTCGGGGGTACTGATTGCTCTGGTCAATCCTGTGAAGCTATCTCCCGGAAGAGAACGCCGACGACGCTCCCGACCGATGGACTAGTTGCGACGACGCTTCGGCGGCCTGCAGCCGTTGTGCGCCTGGGGCGTGACGTCCTTGATCGACGTGACATCGAGGCCAGCGGCGGTGAGCGAACGGATCGCCGTATCGCGGCCCGAGCCCGGTCCCTTGACGAAGACGTCGACCTTGGTCATCCCCGCGTCCTTCGCTTTACGCGCCGCAGCCTCAGCTGCGAGCTGAGCCGCGAAGGGCGTGGACTTGCGGGAACCCTTGTAGCCCACCTGACCCGATGAGGACCAGGACACGACGGCGCCCGATGGATCCGTGATCGAGATGATCGTGTTGTTGAACGTGGACTTGATGTGCGCCTGACCGTGATCGACGGTCTTCTTGATCTTCTTGCGCGGCTTGCGAACGGGAGCGGCCATGATTATGCCTTCTTCCTACCGGCGACGGTCTTCTTGGGTCCCTTGCGGGTACGGGCATTGGTCTTGGTGCGCTGGCCGCGGACGGGCATACCGCGACGGTGGCGGATCCCCTGGTAGGTACCGATCTCGACTTTGCGGCGGATGTCGGCCTGAACCTCGCGCCGCAGGTCACCTTCGACCTGGAAGTTCGCCTCGATGTAGTCACGCAGCGCGACAAGTTGATCATCCGTCGCGTCCTTGACGCGGAGTTCCGGGCTCACGCCCGCCGCGGCAAGCGCTTGAAGGGCGCGTGTGCGACCGATGCCGTAGATATAGGTGAGGGCGACTTCCATGCGCTTGTCGCGCGGAAGATCGACGCCAACGAGTCTTGCCATGTTCGTGTCTCCACTACTGTTCGGAGGTCCTACGTCTCGCCGTCCCGCTCTGACGAGCGGGCCCCAGCCTCCGAGCCGGGGGTTCCACCGGTGTGGTGGCGAGACGCTGAAAGGGATCTAGCCCTGGCGCTGCTTGTGGCGCAGGTTCTCACAAATGACCATGACGCGACCGTTGCGACGAATGACCTTGCACTTCTCGCAAATCGGCTTGACGCTGGGCTTGACCTTCATACTCTTTCCTTCACCGCCGGCGCTCAGACGCGTGAGCGTCGGCGACGGTCCATTACTTGTAGCGGTAGACGATACGACCGCGGGACAGGTCATAAGGCGTAAGCTCCACCACTACGCGGTCCTCAGGGAGGATCCGGATGTAGTGCTGGCGCATCTTGCCCGAGATATGGGCGAGG
>CAZTJX010000009.1:0-17183 GCA_964613755.1 uncultured Demequinaceae bacterium
TCTTCGGGATCCGATGCGCGGATATGGGTGGGCTGGATCATGTACCGGCGCGCGAGGGCGACAACGGCACCCGGCATGGTTGCCGAGAACAGCATGGTGTGGCGCGAATCGGGGGTGCCGGCAAGCAGTTTCTCGACGTCGGGGAGAAAGCCGAGGTCAAGCATCTCGTCCGCCTCGTCGAGCACCACGGTCTTGACGTATCGAAGATCGAGGTGGCCCTGATTCATGAGGTCGATCATGCGTCCTGGTGTTCCCACGACGACCTCGACACCCCTCGTGAGGGCCTCGATCTGCGGTTCGTATGCGCGGCCACCGTACACCTGGAGAACACGCGCCGAGCGGTTCTTCGCCGCGACGTCGAGGTCCTGCGCGACCTGGATGGCGAGCTCGCGTGTGGGAGCGACGACGAGGGCCTGGGGTTTGCCCGGTTCGGCGAGATCATCCCAGCCTGGCTCACCGGGGCCGGAAAGGTGCTCGAGGAGCGGGATGCCGAAGCCGAGCGTCTTGCCCGTTCCCGTCTTGGCCTGTCCGATGATGTCGTGCTCGTTGAGTGCGACCGGCAGCGTCATTTCCTGGATGGGAAACGGATGGATGATGCCGACGGCGCTAAGCGCCTCGACAATGGGGGCTCCGACGCCGAAGTCCGCAAAGGTGCGGGCAGGCGGGAGCGTCGGGGTATCTGTCTCACTCATGGGTGAAGGGTCCTAGATTCGGTGGCGCCAAGCGCGGCGCCGAGCGGCGGGCAGCCGATCGCGAATCTGGGAGCGGCCTTTGCCGCGCTTCACGTGACGACCGGGCAACCTCGGGTCCCCCACAGTGTACCTTCCGGGGCATCTCCCGGACCGACCGCAAGCGGAAGCCATGAAAAGCGTCGGCGCAACTAGCCGCCGAAGCCCACCCTGCGCTTCTCCTCGCTGCCCATCTCGACGTACCCGAGCGCCCCAGAGGGCACAATCACCCTGCGGCCCTTGCTGTCCTGAAACTCGATGGTGGTGCCTCCCGTGGCGTCCGCGACCGCTTGGGCGACGGCGTCGGCCGTCTGGTCCGTTTCGAGCGTGATCTCGCGCGATACGTTCTGCACGCCAATCTTGATCTCCATGCCCGCCTCCGGATACTAGTCGACCGTCCTACGAACTATCGTAGGGGCATGCGATTGCTGCGACGTGGCCTTCCGACGGTGACAGGGAGGCGCGTCCCTGGCCGCATTACGATCGTCGGAATCGTCGTTCTTGCGTTCGTGGTCGGGGTTGGTGCGGGCTGGGGAAGCGCGATTCTCGCGAGTCTCGTGGTGCGCGTCCTCCCGACCGACTCGCCCTCGGTGAGTCCATCGGCGTCCGTAACCGGACTACCGGTTGTGGACATCCCCGTCGATCTTTACCCCAAACTCACTCGCTTCATGAACGAGGACGACCGAAACGCGGGACTGATCAGCCTCGACATTCCGGAGAGGGGTGACGGCACCTTCGTCGTCGTGCCGGGTATGAGCGAACCGGTCGGCGAGGGATCGACGCGCTGGGTTCGCATCGAGATCGAGGAGGGAATCCCCCTCGATCCCACCATCGTCACCGTGTACGTCATGTCCGTTCTGGGTGACCCCCAAGGTTGGACCGCGCCGGGGAGGGTCCGATTTGGGAGGACGGATGGCGTCGCCGATATCCGCATCGTCTTCGCGACTCCCAAGACGGCGGAGGTTCTGTGCGCTCGGCCGCATGAGCCCCTGACGATAGACATTGCTCCGCCCGACGTGCCGAGTGTCATTCCCGCCAGTCCGTCTCCGACGGTGGCTTCGCCTTCGCCGTCGGCTTCGCTGTCGCCCTCCCCGTCTTCCAGCGTGTCGCCGAGCCCCGTGAATGCCCCCTCGTGCGCCGAGTTGGGCCTCCTCGTCGTCAGCGCGTATCAGTGGGCCGCAGGTATTGAGGTCTTTGGCGAGGACGCGGACGCGGGACACGCGTACATGATCAACCATCCGATGGGGCACCTTCTGGGCGAGCCCGACGTCCTTTGCGAGGAGACCGGAGGCATCGCCCCCGTCATGGCGAACCACGAACTCGATATCACCCCGTGCGAACCGAACGGATGGCCGTTTCCCGCGATCGCGGACTCCTAGCGCGGTTCGAGGGGCGTATGTCTCGGCCGGATGGTGGGATGGGGCCATGAGCCGCGTGACCCTTGATCCCCCGCGCCCAGTGCCGGCGGAGCCACGGCTCGACGCGTCCCAACGCGCGATCGTCGCGTACGCGGCCTTGACCGATGCGGGACATGCCGTCGTGGTCGGCCCGGCGGGGAGCGGGAAGACAACGGTGGCCGTTGCCGCGGCAGCGGAGGCCGTTCGGACGGGGGCGCTCGACCCGTCCCGTGTCCTCGTCCTGGCTCCTACGAGGCGTGCGGCAGCCTCGCTGCGTGACCGGACTACGGCGGCGATGGCCGCGTCGACCGCCGTTCCTCCCGTGAGGACCGCAGCCTCGTGGGCGTTCGCGATCTTGCGCTCCGTGGCAGACGCCGCGAAGGAGCCGCGACCCCACCTTGTCTCGGGACCGGAGCAGGACGTGGTTCTGAGAGACCTGCTCGCGGGGCATCGCGAAGGGATCGGTGCCACCCCCGATTGGGAGGGAATTGTCCCCACGGAGGCGACGGCTCTTCCTGGGTTCCGCCGAGAGCTGCGCGACCTCATCATGCGAGCGTCGGAGTCCGGACTCGGCCCCGAGGATCTCGCGGACCTCGGACGACGGACGGGCAGGCCCGAGTGGGAGCGCGCGGCGGCCGTTTTCCGCGAGTACGAGCATGTCATGGCCCTGCGCTCATTGCCCGCGGATCAGGGGGCGCGCTACGACCCCGCGGCCGTGATCGCGGCCGCGGCTACGGCTCTCGACGAGTGGCCGGACACGGCCATGGATGCGGGCCCGCGGTGGTCACTCATCCTCGTTGACGACGCCCAGGACGTCACCCGTGCGACGATCGACCTACTCGGGGTTGCCGCCAATCGTGGGGCTCGCGTCGTCCTGGTGGGCAACGCCGACGAGTCGGTTCAGGGATACCGCGGGGCGGTGCCGACCTTCCTTGCACATGCGACCGGTCCGGCACCGCAGGGGTGGGGGGCGAGACTGTTCAGGCTTGAGGGTTCGTATCGCCATCCCGACGCGTTGGCTGCGGTCGCCGTTTCTGTCGCCGAGCACATCGGTACCTCGGGCGTCGGTTCGGCACGGGCGCCGAGACCGACACCGGAGGGTGCGAGCGCGCCGGCGATCGAGGTCATTCACGCCACCACGCACACCGCCCAGGCCAGGGCGCTCGCCGCGAGGCTTCGGGCCCGTCATCTCGGGCTCGACGGCGCACCGGTGCCGTGGGAGCGCATGGCGGTGATCGCGCGCTCGAGCGCGCGGCTCAGGCAGGCGCGTTCGGATCTTGTGGCAGCAGCGATCCCTTGCGAGTCTCTGGGAGAAGGCGTCGCGCTCCACCGTGAACCCGCCGTCGCACCGCTCCTCGCGATCGTCCGCGTCGCGTTGGGAACGCCTTGGACGGCAGAGTCCGCTGTCGAGGTCCTGTCATCGCGCGCGGTTGGCCTTGATGCCACGGGGCTCAGACGACTACGGCGCGCGCTGGTGCGCGAGGAACGCTCCGGGGGAGGAAGCAGGGGAGGGACGGACCTGCTTCTCGACGCGCTTACCGACGTCGCGAGGCTTTCGACGCTCGACCTCAGGGAGGCGCGCAGGACCGAACTCGTCGCGAGGGCGGTCGCGGACGCCTCCGCAACGCGGCGCACTCCCGAGGCGATGCTCTGGGCGGTGTGGTCGCGTCTGGGTGTCGCGGAGGCGTGGCGCGATGCCGCGCTCGCGGGCTCGTCTCGCGACGACGCGGACCTCAACGCGGTCATCGCGGTCATGAGCGCGGCGGAGGACTTCACCTCTCGGCTGCCCGAAGCCGAGCCCGACGCCTTCTTTGCGTATCTCGAGTCCCAGTCCTTCGCCGCCGATACCCTCGCCCCGAGGGGTATCGCCGACGGGGGAGTGTCCTTTGCGACCCCCGCCGCCGCAGCGGGGCGCGAGTGGGACGTCGTCGCGATCGTCGGGCTCGAGGAGGGGCTCTGGCCCAATCTGAGGCTTCGGGACTCCGTGCTCGGGGCGCAGGCTCTTGCGGAGATCCTTGCCGGTCGAGCGGATGCCAGCCCGGTGCCCGAGACGGCGAGACCCGAGGCGGCGGCCTTCGCTCGCGCCGCGGTGCTCGCCGATGAGACTCGCGCATTTCTCGTCGCGCTCACGCGCGCCCGGTCCGAGGTGATCGTCCTCGCCCTCGACGGCACGGCCGGGGAGAGCGATGAGCGGCCGTCACGATATGTCGCGTGGCTCAAGGCCGCGGGTGCGCGAGTCACCCACGCCGACGAGGTGGGCGGGGTCGCCGACCTGCGCGACGCGGTGGGAACGCTGCGGAGGGAGGCGCTTGCTCTGGCCCCCGAGGAGAGAAGCGGACACGTGGCGATGCTCGCCCGGCTTGCGATCGAGGGCGTCCCAGGCGCCGATCCGCAAGGGTGGAGCGGAGCGCTTCCGCGCTCGTCCGAGGGTCCGCTGTGGGCGGTCGATGCGTCCGTGACCGTCTCACCGTCCAGGGTCGAGGCGGCGGAGACGTGTCCCCTCAGATGGGCGCTCGAGTCCTTCGGAGGTTCGGGCGAGGCTGGCTCCAGGCAAATCATCGGCTCGCTGGTTCACGAGATCGCTGCCGAGATTCCCGCGGGCTCGATCGAGGAGTACGAGCGGGCCCTGGATGAGCGCTGGCCCGAGGTCGGAACCCTCGACACCTGGGTGGGGCGCCACGTGAGGGAGAGAGCATCGGCGATGGTCGAGCGTCTCGCGGGCTACGTCGCTGGGGTCGTCGCGGACGAGGTCCGCACGGAGGAGCCCTTCCGCGTCGAGGTGGGCCGTGCCGTGCTTCAGGGCAGGGCGGACCGCCTCCACGTGACGGGCGACCGTGCGGTCGTCGCCGATCTCAAGACCGGGGCCAAGGCGCTGGCCAAGGCCGAGGCCGAGGACAACGCCCAGCTTGCGATGTACCAGCTCGCGGCGGACGTCGGCGGGTTCGAGGGCGTCGTCGGATCGAATGGAGCGGAGCTCGTATACGTCGGCGTGAAGACGATCTCCGCTGGGGTATGCACGCAGGCGCCGCTGGATCCGGCTCGCACCGCCTCCCGGCTCGAGAACGTCGTCGAGACCATGGCGGCATCGGCGTTCGAGGCGAGGATCGGATCGCAGTGCGACTACTGCCCTGTACGGCGGTCGTGCCCCGCGCAGCCCGAGGGAGCCGAGGTGAGCGGGGCGTGAGCACCGGAGCGGTGGAGGGCCGAGCGCGCGCGATCGTTGATCTTGCCTCGCTCGCCGACGCCTCGCGTATCCCGACGCCGGAGCAGGAGGCGGTGATCGGTTGGGGGGCTAGCCCGGCCCTCGTCGTCGCGGGGGCGGGCTCCGGCAAGACGGAGACACTCTCCCTGCGGATGGTCTTCCTGCTCGACCACGCTAGGGAGATCTGGGGCCAGGACATTTCGCCCGACGAGATTCTCTGCCTTACCTTCACGCGCAAGGCCGCAGCGGAAATCGCCGAACGGGCGAGGAAGCGCATCGACGCGGCCTTTGGCGTCGACGCGGCGCGTCCGGGGCCCACCGTCGCGACCTACAACGCATACTCGGCCGGGCTGGTCTCCGAGCACGGGCTACGCGTCGGTGTCGACCCCGACTCCGTCGTCCTGGCAGACGCATCGCTCTGGCAGATGGCGGCCGCGATCGTCGAAGGGTGGACGGACGATCTCGACTCGGAGTCCGCCGTGAGCACGATCATCCGCGCCGTGCCGCACCTGGCCGCCCAACTATCCGATCATGGGGTCAGTCCGGGGGACCTCGCCGAGGTGTGTGAGGCGATCGCGGACCATATTGGTTCCGTGCCATCCGGCGCGGCGAAGGGCCAGGGTCGGCCGACCAAGGCCCAGCGCACCGAGGCCGCGCGTTTTCGAGCGCGGGCGGCGCTCGCGCCACTGCTGGAGGAGTTCGCCCGGCGCAAGCGCGAGGGATCGTTCCTAGACTTCGCGGACCAGATCGCGCTCGCTGGGCGACTCGCCCGCATCCCGGCCGTGCGCGCCGTCGAGAGATCGCGCTTCCGCGCGGTGCTCCTCGACGAGTTCCAGGACACGTCTCACGGTCAGATGGATCTCTTCTCCGTGATGTTTGGCCAGAGCCACCCGGTGATGGCCGTAGGGGATCCGCATCAGGCGATTTATGGGTTCAGGGGGGCGTCCGCGGACTCGCTCGCGGCGTTCGTTGACAGGTTTAGTGGCGAGGAGGAAGTGGGGGTGCTTTCGCTCTCTGTCTCGTGGCGGAACGCGAGGGGAGTCCTCGACGCGGCGAACGCGGCGACGGAGCCTCTCCGCGCGAGGTCGAAGGTACCCGTACCGACTCTTCGCGCACGCGAGGGTGCGACAGAGGGGCCGCCCGTCCCCGCGGTCACGGTGCACATGTACGCAGATACGACGGCAGAGGCGGAGGGAGTGGTCGACGCCGTCGTCGAGCGGCGCGCGGCCGTCGATGCGTGGAGGCGCACGAACGAGGCTCCTCCGGACGATCCGAGCGAGGATGTCCGCCCCACGAGCGCTGCGATTCTCTGCCGCGCACGGCGGCAGTTTCCCGCGATCGTCGCGGCCCTGAGGGCACGGGGGATCGAGTATCAGGTCGTCGGCCTTGGAGGGCTGCTCGACACCCCCGAAATCGTTGAGCTGGTCGCGCTCCTCGAATGCGCCCACGATCCCAGCAGGGGGGACTCGCTCATGAGGCTCCTGGCATCCGAGAGGTTCGCATGGGGGGCAGCTGACCTCGCGGCACTCGGAGAATGGTCGCGCGAACTCGCCGGGCCGCGTGAGGGGCGCGAGGGCGAGCCCAGCATCCTCGACGCCCTCGATGCCCCTCCCGAACAAGGGTGGATGTCCCGCGATGGCCGATCCCTGAGCCTTGCCGCTCGGGAGCGGCTGCGCGACGTGCGCGCGCTCATCGCCGCAGTCAGATCTCACGCGTACCTCCCGCTCGGTGAACTGGTGGCGCTCGCGTGGAGGATGGACGGGCTCGATATCGAATGCGCGGCGTCGAAGACCCGGGCTACGGCCTCGGTCGCCCTCGATTCCTTTGCCGATGTTGCGCGGGCCTTTGCCTCCGGCGCCGAGCACACGACGCTTGGCGCGTTCCTCGCGTGGATCGATGCGGCAAGGGACGAGGAATCCGGCCTCGACTCTCCGATCGCGCCACCCGATCAGAGAGCCGTCCAGGTGCAGACGATCCATTCTGCGAAGGGGCTCGAGTGGGACGTGGTCGCCGTTCCCGGACTCATGGACGGACGTTTCCCCAAGGTGGACCCGCCGACGGCGAAGACGGCGGGGTACCGGGACGCGGGTTGGATGTCCGGGCTTGCGACGCTGCCGTGGCCGCTGAGACGCGATTCGGCGGGTCTTCCCGAATGGCGGTGGCAGAGCTCGCGCGACGCGAAGGAGTTCAAGGCGAGCAAGGACGACTTCCGTGCGGAAGCCGGGGCCTACCGCGTCGAGGAGGAGCGTCGGCTCTTCTACGTGGCGGTCACTCGAGCCTTCTCGTCCGTGATTCTCTCCGGGGCATGGTGGGACGCGGGGGTGACGCCCTTCGAGCCGTCCCTCTATCTGACCGAACTCGTGGAACGCGGGATCGGCTCGCGCGATGCGTGGGACGCGCGACCCGATACCAACCCGTCCGCTGACCTCCCACCGACGAGCGCTGGATGGCCGCCGGAGGAGTCTCCCGTGCAGCGGAGGATTCGCGGGCTCTCCGCAGAGGTGAGAGAGGCGGTCTCGCAGGGGGTCTCGGGAGACGAGGATGCGGGTCCCTATGGGCGAGCGATCGCGGCGATGCTCGTCGAGCGCAACTCTCGAACCGCCGATGCGTCGAGCGTCGCGATACCGAGCCATCTCTCCGCGACCGCGCTCGTTGCCCTCGCGCGTGATGCCGACGCGTTCGCGCTCGCCCTACGACGCCCCGTTCCGACCGAGCCCACGGCCGCCGCCGCCCGCGGAAGCGCGTTCCACGGGTGGGTCGAGTCGTACTTCGGTTCGGTTCAACTCTGGGACGACGAAGACGTCGACGATCCCGACGCCGACATCGCGGCGCTGCGGGACACCTTCCTTGCCTCGCCATGGGCCGCACGCACGCCGCTGAGCACCGAGGTCGACGTCGAGGTCCCCGTGGGTTCCGTGACACTGCGGTCCAGGATCGACGCAGTGTTTCCCGCAGGAGGGGGCCTGGATCGCGTCACCATCGTGGACTGGAAGTCGGGGACGCCGCCCCAGGATCCGGTGGAGCGCGCCGCACGTGAGATCCAACTGTCGACCTATCGGCTTGCGTGGTCGAGGTGGAAGAACGTGCCGATCGAGGACGTCGACGCGGTGTTCTTCTACGCGTCAACGGGTCAGACCGTCTCCCCGGAGACCATGCTCGACGAGGACGCGATCGTGGCGCTCCTAGCCGCGAGGGGCGGCGCGGAGGTCGCGCCCTAGAGTTCACCCGCCTCGGTGAGCAGAGCCTCAAGGTCCGCGAGCATGTCCTGGGCATCGTCAACGATCCCCGGCTCGTCCGTGCGAAGCCCATGCATCAGCCAGCGCGCGAGCGCAAGCTCGGCCGCGAGGCGCGCTCGGTCCACGAGGTGTGAGTCGCGCAGTTCCCTACGCCCCACGGAGTACGCCTCAATCACCGAATCCGCGGCCTCGGATGTCGCCGCAGCGATGAGCCATGCGAGGTCGTCGGCGGGGTCCGCGACGCGCGCCTCCGCCCATCCGACGATCCCCGCAACAGCCCCGTCGGAAACGATGACTTGATGCTCGCTGAGGCTCCCGTGCACCGGAGTGGGTTCAAAGCGCCACCATGCAACATTCTCGAGCCTCTCCTCCCAGCGGCCGGCGAGAGACGGCGGCACCTTCCCCGTCTGGATCGCCGCATCGAGTTCGGCAAGCCGCCGCTGACGATATGCCTCGGGTGTGTACGTCGGGAGGCCCTCGTCCTCGACAATGTCGGAACGGAGCTCGTGAATCTGCGCGATCGCGTGACCGAGAGACGCCGCGAGTCCGGGGCCCGGCTCGAGCGCGGCCAGGTTCAGTCGGGTTCCCCTGATCTCCTCGTAGACGACGGCCCTTCCACCCTCGGGTAGCGCCGCGGTACCCGCGGGACGTGGTACCGCAAAGTCCAGCGTCCCCCGATCGTGCTCGCGCGCGAGTTGCGCGAGTAGCCCGAGTTCCGCCTCGAGCGCCGCGCCCGCGGACGCGCGGCGGGGCGCACGCACGATCCAGCGCTTCCCCGTCGCGTCCACAACGATGATGACGTCGAAGTCGACGTCCGCGTAGGGGCTACGCAGCACGTCGTACACGTCGAGGCCCGGGACCGCAGCGAGCGCGAGAGCGGCGAGGGCGAGTGGAGAGTGGGGCACGACCTCACGGTAGAGCCAAACGGGGGCAAAGCGCCACGCACCGGTGCGCGTGGCGGCTACCGTGAGGGAATGCATGAACGCTGGCCCCTCGCCGAAGCGCCGATCATCGATCGCGCCGCGAACCGTCGCCGCACCGTCGATCTGGACGCGTGCGACGCGGTTGTCGTGTCTGGGGGAACGGTCCTCGTCGATCGCGAGCGCCTCGCGATCATCCCCGTCGCCGAGCGCCCGGCGGCCCGCATTGCCTTCTTCCTGGGGAGTGTCGGCGGCCGAGACGTCGTCGGGATCGTTCCCGACGACGATGCGGCACGCGCGCTCTCCGGCACGATGGTGCCCCTGCGTGGAGCATTTTCCAGCCTCGGGGATGCGACGACCCTCGCCGACCGGGAGCTTGCCACGGCAGCCGCGGCGATGGCGACGTGGCACGAGCGCGCGGCGCGCTGCCCCCTTTGCGGGACGGCAACCGAATCGCGGGAGGGGGGCTGGTCGCGGCACTGTCCTAACGAGGGGATTGATCACTACCCCAGAACGGATCCCGCGGTCATCGTTGCGATCACCGACGCGGATGACCGTTTGCTGCTCGCGCACGTCGCTTATCACTCGCCCCTGCGGTACTCCCACCTGGCCGGATACGTCGAGCCGGGTGAGTCTCTTGAGCAGGCGGCGCATCGCGAGGTCTTTGAGGAAGCAGGGATCGTGCTCGCCGAGATGGAGTACGTCGGGAGCCAGTCCTGGCCCTTCCCCGCCTCCATCATGATCGCCTTCCGCGCGCGAGCCGCCTCGACCGACATCGTGGTCGACGGAGAGGAGGTCACCGATGCGATATGGGTCTCTCGCTCCGAGCTCGTTCGGCGCGTCGCCGGGGGGCAGATGATTCTGGCGCCCCCAGGTTCGATTGCGCGATACCTCATCCACTCCTGGTATGGCGGTCCCGTTGCCGATGCTGACGGTGTCTCCTCCGCGTGACACGATCACCCCCATGACTCCCGACGACATCCTCGAACCGCTCGATCCCGAGCAGCGGGAAGTCGCGCGAGCCCTCACGGGTCCCGTATGCGTGCTGGCCGGAGCGGGAACGGGAAAGACGCGTGCGATCACGCATCGGATCGCGTACGGCGTGAGCGTCAACGCGTACCAGGCACCCTCGGTGCTCGCCGTGACCTTCACCGCGCGAGCGGCGGGAGAGATGAGACAGAGGCTCCGTGCGCTCGGCGTCGAGGGCGTGCAGGCGAAGACCTTCCACGCGGCCGCGCTACGCCAGCTCGGGTACTTCTGGCCCGAGGTGGTGGGCGGGCAGATCCCACCGATCGTGCCGCAGAAGGGCGCGCTCGTTGGCGAGGCCGCGCGCAGGGTGGGACTGACCGTGGACCGCATCGCCATTCGCGACCTCGCCGCAGAGATTGAGTGGGCGAAGGTGACGCTGGTCGCCGCGGCCGACTACGGGACCATCGCCCAGGGCGAGGGAAGACCCCAACCGGCTGGGGTAGCGCCGACCGTGGTGGCCGATCTCATGCGCGCGTACGAGGATGTCAAGACGGAGAAGGCGCTACTCGACTTCGAGGATATCCTGCTCATCCTTGCCGACGTCATGGCACGCCATCGCGAGGTGGGGGACACCATTCGTCGGCAGTATCGGCACTTCGTCGTAGACGAGTACCAGGATGTCTCGCCCCTCCAGCAGTATCTGCTCGACCAGTGGCTCGGAGGCAGGGACGAACTGTGCGTCGTCGGAGATCCCTCCCAGACGATCTACTCCTTCGCTGGGGCGTCTCCCAAGCATCTGACGGGCTTTCCTCACCTGTACCCACACGCCACGGTCGTCAGGCTCGTCCGCGACTATCGTTCGACGCCGCAGGTGGTCCGGCTCGCCAACGACCTGATGCGCACGCGGGGGGCCAGCGCGGTCGAGCTCGTCGCTCAACGCCCGTCCGGCCCCGCCGTCGCCTTCCACACCTACGCCGACGGGGGGGCGGAGGCGGCGCAGACCGCCGAGCGCATTGAGGCACTTGTCGCCGCAGGGGTTCCCCTTCGCGAAATCGCCGTGCTGTACCGCACGAACGGACAGTCCGAGGTTTTGGAGGACGCGCTCGCACAGCGTGGAGTCGCGTACCTGGTGCGCGGCGGAGCGCGTTTCTTCGACCGCGAGGAGGTCAAGAAGGCCATGGTCATGCTGCGCGGCGCGGCCGTTTCACCGTCTTCCCCCGAGGTGCCGATCGCCGTGCGGGACGCCCTCGACGGGATGGGATGGAGTGAGGAGGCACCCGCGGCGAGAGGAGCCGTCCGCGAGCGCTGGGACTCCCTGCAGGCCCTCGTTGACCTGGCCGATGAATGGCAAGGAACTCTCCGGGAGTTCGTCGACGATCTGGGAGAGAGGGCGCAGGCGCAGCATGCCCCAACGGTGGACGGCGTTACTCTGACGACGCTCCACGCGGCCAAGGGGTTGGAGTGGGACGCGGTGTTCATCGTCGGCCTGAGCGAGGGACTCCTGCCCATCTCGATGGCGGAGACCGAGGCGGCCATCGAGGAGGAGCGCCGCCTGCTGTACGTGGGCATCACGCGTGCCCGCGAACATCTTGTCCTATCGTTCGGGCGGGCTCGCACCGAGGGAGGGCGCGCCACCCGGAAGCGCACCCGGTTCCTCGAAAAATGGTGGCCCGAGGCTCACCTCGCACCCCCCAAGCCGAAGGTGGTCGCGGCCGACCTCTCGGTTGAGGACCTCGCGCTCTTCGAATCCCTCAAGGCGTGGCGCCTCGCTCACGCCGAGGCCGACGCCAAGCCCGCGTTCACGGTGCTCGTGGACGCCAGCCTGGCCGAGATCGCGGCGAACCGACCCGCGACGCTGGGTCAGCTCGCGAAGGTGAAGGGGATCGGGCCGTCGAAACTTGACCGGTACGGCGCTCAGATCCTCCAGATCGTCGCGGACGATCCGGTCCGTTCCTAGGGAACTGGTGAACGCGCGGGCATACGCGCCTTTCGTGCGGAGGCATCGTCGCCCGCGGGTCCCGCCCCTCCGCACCCGCAGGCCTCGTGGGGTGCTACCGGTAGCCACGACATCTCCCCATGCGACGTCACTCGCCACCGACCGACGTCGCGAGGGGTGCCGCGGAGCGTGGCGAGCAGTTCACGTGCGACAAGGGCTCCCGCGAGTGCGGAGCACACGGCGGGGAGGTGCTTGGCGGCATCCCGTGCCGCGCCGCCGAGTTGTAGTGCGATCTGCGGCCACCGCGGGTCTCCGTCCGCGCGGGCGAGCGCGATGCATCCAGCGCAGGCGGTCCTACCGGGGATGATGAGCGGACCGATGCTCGCCCCGTCCTCGTCCGAGGTCACGAGGAGGTGGGCGATGTCGCGCGCGAGCAGCTCACGCGGTACCGCCATGTCCGTGGCACCATGCGCGCACAGGACCTCGATGTCCGCGGGCGTGTCCTTCGCCACCCATCGGACGTCCGCGCCGGTCTCGCCGACGGCGTAGGCGAACGCCTCGGAGCGAGAGAGCCCCCGGGAGGAGGGCGGGTAGGGATCTGAGGGAGAGACCATGTGTGGATCGAGAGCGGACATGGTCGGGACGCCCGAGAGCGCGAGCGTCCTCGCGGCTTCGAGCGAGATATGGCCGCATCCCCTCCATCGGACGATCGTGCGTTCCAGGGGATCGTCGCGTGGGACCGACGGAGCGAGCGCCGAGGGGTGGCGCTCGAGGACGGAGACGAGGAAGGGGAAGTCGCGACGTTCGTCCGAGCTCACGGGGACGGAGCGGCCCTCAAGCGATGCAAGGAAGCGCTGCTCCGAGGGCTCAAGGCCGCCAAGCACGAGTGGGTCGCACAGACCGATCTGGACCACACCATCGTCGAGGTGCAGGACGGGGATGCCGGGTCGCAGACGCATGGAACCACCATGGCGCGGCCATCGGAGGTGCGCGCGATATCCACAGGCCCCGGACACGATAAAGGCGGACGACGATCGTCGCCCGCCTCCATCGGTGTGTCTAGGCCGGTGCCTTGGGGAGCATGGTGGTCAGTTTCGTCCCGCAGTTCGGACAAACGGCCTTGGCCATGCGGCGCCCATTGGCGGTCACGGAGACATCTCCGGTGGCCTGGACCTTCGTCTTCTCCTTCAGGCAGTAGAACGCGCCCGTGTACTTGTCTTCCATGACTGCTCCCATCAAATGTTGGCGAGCCTGAGCATCTGCGCCCAAGTCACCATATTGTGCTCGTTTCAGCCTATGCCTCGGTTGGGATGAATCGGGTGAGGCGCGATGGTCGTGTCGCTCTAGCCCGAAGGGGGATCGGAGGGGCTATCGGGGCCCTCGTTCAGCATCTCTCGGAGTTCACGGTCCACATCGTCCGCAGGTCCCGTCGCCCCACGAGCGGCCACCCACTCCCGCCACCCGGCAAGGTCCGTGGGCCCGGGAAGCAGGTCGGGGTGGGCCCAGAGATCGTCGCGCGCCGACGGCCCTCCCTGCAGTAGGAGCAACGAGCACATCTCCCCGGCGTCTCGAAGGCGTCGGGGACGGAGTTCAAGACCCAGGAGCGTGGCGAACGTATGCTCGGCTGGCCCCCCGGCTGCGCGTCGTCGGCGCATCATCTCACGCAACTGCCCGAGGTGCGGCAGATGTGGGGTCGCCGCCTGTGCGGTGACGTCGTCAACCCAGCCTTCGATGAGGGCGAGCATCGTCTCGATCGCCTCGAGCATGACGCGCTGGTCCTCGGTGTGCACGCTCGCGAAGACGCCACGGCTGAGTGCCTTCTGGAGCGTGTCCGGGTCGCCCATCCCCGCCTGACGCACGGCATCGTCGAGCGCCTCGAGGTCGATGCTGATTTCCGCGGCGTAGCGTCCGATCGCCGCGTGGAGTTGTCCCTGAAGCCAGGGCGCGCGCTTGAAGAGTCGGACGTGCGCGCACTCCCGGAGCGCGAGGAACGCGCGGAGCTCGTCTACGGGGACGTCCAATCCCTCGGCGTACTCCTCGATGGACCGCGGAACGAGCACGACCCGTGGCTCGGGTAGGAGCGGCAGGCCAAGATCCGTCCCGCCGAAGGCCTCGCGAGCCATGGCACCCGCCGCCTGACCGACGTGCATACCGCACACGGTGGGGCTGATCTGGCCCACGAGCATTCCCCCGCCCTCCGCCTCGCGAGCCAGGAGACCACCGAGCGCCTTCGAGACGGACACGGCGACGGGGCCAGCGAGAACCCGCCATGTCGGAAGCGTCGCCTCTACCCACTCCGCGTGGCTCCACACGGACGGGGCGAGCGTCGAGGGAGCGAAGTCCGTCGCGGCGTCGAGCCACAACTCTGCGGTCGAGATGGCCGTGCGGTGCTCCGCCGCCATCGCCGCGCTTACGGTCGGGTCGCCTCCCTGTGCCGCGACGCCGCGGGCGACATCGTGTGCGAGGGTCCAGTTGACGTCCTCGCCCTCCGATTGGGCCATGAGCGCCCGCAGTTGGCCGAGCAGGTGATCCAGCATCTCGGGCGTCGCGTCAACGCCAGTTGAGGCGGCGAGTTGAGCGGGGTCGATTCCTATCCGCCGCATCTCCTCGAGGGCGTCTTCCGCGCGGTCGCCGAACAACTCGCGAAGGAGTTGCATCCATTGCGACGAGTCGTCGCCCACTTCGCCTCCCAGTGCTCGTCGCGCCCCACGCGCGTTCCTCCCACGGTACGCCGCACCCCGACTGGTCGGCGCGACGTTCGCCATCAGCGATGATGGTCGCATGAGAGGGAACGACGCGCGCGACCTGACTTCCCCGCCCGCGGGGTCGACCAAGGCAGGTAAGGTCCCGCTTGTGCAACCCCAGAGTGTGCCACCGGTGACACCGACGAGGCGATCGATCGTCATGTCTGTAAGCGGGATGCTCGCGGCGATCCTGCTCGGCGTCTTAGTCGTGGTGCCAGCTCCGTACCTGATCGAGCGCGCTGGGCCGACGTACGACGTGTTCGACGGTGACGCCGCCGGCTCGACCCTGGTGACGATCGAGGGCGCGACCACGTACCCGCCGTCAGGGCAACTCCGACTCACGACGGTCGCCGTGTCACGTTCCGCGAGCACACCGTTCTCACTCGGGCCGATCGTGAGGGCCTGGCTCGACCCCGAGTCGATCGTCTACCCAGAAATGCCGCCATCTCAGAACTACGACGAAGCCGTTAAGCAGGAGTGGCTGACCTCCCAGGAGATGGCGACGGTCGCGGCTCTTGGCGAACTGGGGATCGCCATTCCAGCGACCATCCGCATCGCCGATTTCTCTGAGGGATCGCTGGCCAAAGACCACCTCATGGTCGATGACGTGATCGTGTCAGCCAACGGAAACGAGATCGTCACCCTGCCTGACCTCTCGTCGACACTCGATGCCCTCACTCCCGGCGACGAGGTCACGATCGTGGTCATGCGCGCAGGCACCCAGGTCTCGGTGTCCTTTCCCACGATCCGCGACGACGATGGTGTGGCACGCATGGGCGTGTGGATCGATCCCACGTTCACGATGCCCTACAAGGTTGACGTGGCAATTGACCACGTGGGGGGACCGAGTGCTGGCCTGATCTTCACTCTCGCCATCGTCGACCTTCTTACCCCTCAGGATGAGCTCGCCGGAGCAAAGGTCGCGGGCACGGGGACCATTTCGCCCAGCGGCGAGGTCGGTCCGATCGGGGGGATTGCCCTGAAGATGATCGGTGCGAGGAACTCGCGCGCCGACTGGTTCCTCGCGCCTGCACTCAACTGCCCCGAGGTGGTCGGGCACATCCCGGACGGGCTCCGCGTTGTCTCGGTAGCAAACCTCTCGGACGCGTACGACGCGATCGTCGCGATCGGGCTCGGCAAAACGGACAACCTCGCGACCTGTTCGTGAGTATGCAAGGCTTGGTTAGGCCACACCCCTCGAGCATCAAGGATGAGATTCAGTGACGAGCGACGAACGCCCCGAACGCAAGCCCGTACGGCCCGTGCGCATTCCTCGGCGGCGATCGCCGTGGATTCCGACGATGATCACTCTTGCCGTGATCCTCGTGGGGATTGTCACGCTCGCGCAGGTATGGACCGAGGTCGCCTGGTTCCGTGAGCTGGGTTTCGGTCAGGTGTGGCGTGCCGAGTGGGGGGCCAAGGCCGTCCTGTTCGTCATTGCGGGAGCGGCGGCCGCCATCGCTGTCTGGGCGAATCTCCTGATCGCGCGTCGGGCTCGTCCAACGATCCGCGCGGGTCAGCACAACGTCTTCGAGTCGTTTCGGGAGCAAATTCGCCCGATCGAGCGGGGCGCGACCATTGCCATTCCGCTCGTCGTGGGACTTATTTCGGGACTCGTGGTGGCGGCGAGCTGGCGCGCCGTTCTCGGCTGGCGCTACCAGATGCCCTTCGGGATTGCCGACGCCCAGTTCGGGCATGACCTTTCGTTCTACGTCTTCACGCTTCCAGCCCTTACGCTCCTGCTGGACTTCGTCCTCGCGATCCTCATCGTCTGCCTCGCTCTCTCTGCGTTCGTCCATCTGCTGTTCGGCGCGATCACGACCGGTGGGCGTACGTTTGCCGCGATCGGTGTCGCACGCGTTCAGATCGCGATCCTCGGGGCGGCGGTCATGATCGTGATTGCTGTCAAGATCTGGATGAGCAGGTTCTCTCTCGTCACGAAGCTCGGCGACACGTTCGATGGAGCCAACTACGCGGACATCAATGCCGTCGTTCCCGCTCGCGGGATTCTCGCCGGAATTGGGGTTCTCGTTGCGGCGCTCTTCCTCGTC
>CAZTJX010000010.1:0-7374 GCA_964613755.1 uncultured Demequinaceae bacterium
CGGCGGCAACGCGGATTCGGACCTGCCCAGGCCCCGGATTAGGAGCGGGACGCTCCTCTGCACGAAGTACCACAGGACCACCGAAATCGGAAAAAGTGAGAACTATCACAGAGAAACCCCCGAGAGTGCCGTCATGGACTCGTAGTACTAGCGTCTCATGTGTAGTGAGTTAGGTAGTTTGTGCTCATGTCTTTCGGCAACGTGGCCGATAACGGCGAAGAAGAGGACTGCTAGCTCAGCGGTGCAGGAACGGTCGTCGGACGAACCGACACGGACCAGGGAGAGGCTCGATGTTCGGCAGACTCGGTGTCCGCGGGAAGATCCTCGCGGTCGTCGCCGTGCCGATTCTCGTGCTCCTCGTCGCCGCGGGCGCCGTCACCTTCGCTGCGGCGCGAACGTGGGACAGCACGCGGAACATCGACCAACTCCTCACGGTGGCGGGGGCGGCCGACGACCTCAGTACCGCCCTTCAGGAGGAGCGAGCGAGTTCGGCGAGGTTCGTCGACGCCTTCGACCAAGCTGAGACTGGCCGAACCCGCGCCGAGAACGCCCTCGACGCGGGCTACCTGGCGCTTCGGGCGATTGCCATCGGGATTTCTGGGCCCGAGCGAGCTGCCGCGCTCAACGTGCTCGCTCGCGTGGATGCCGTGCTGAACCTGAAGATCGAGACCGATCCCGCGACCGGCACCACCACCGTGGAACCCTTTAGCAATCTCGCGCCGCAGGAGCGCACGGGGATCTACGCGGTTCGGGAAATCCGGTACGCCGAGCGTGCGGATGACTGGCCCGTCTTCCCCACCGAAGCTGACGCCGCGCGCCAGGGGGGCGACTACGCGCAGCTCTATCGCTCGATGGAGGCCGTCGCCCTCACCGCCACGACGGCCGGAGGCGTCCGTGACTCCGTGGCGGAGCTCGCGACCCGGGTCGAGGAGGAGATGACGCAGGCCGAGGCCGCCGCGATCCCAGGGACACTGGTGAACGACGTTGTCGACGCGCGAGCCAGGACCGATATTCAGGTCGAGGCCTTTAAGGAAGCCGTCGCGAGCGTCAGCACTCGTGCCGGGAACGCCACGCTCCTCGTCGGTCTGCAAAACGAGTTGGACACCCTCGACACCCTGGAAACCCAACGATTGAAGGTCAGGGATCGAACCGACTTGGCGGCGACCATTACCGAGTGGTACGACGCCGTGATCTTGCCCCTCGTGCGTTTCCCTTCGGTGATCTCCGGAGGCATCACGCAGCGTCCGCTGGCCCGAAGCCTGACCGCCGTGGCTGCGGTCGGAGAATTCATCGATGTCCTGGGCGTTGAGGAGATCGAGGCGGAGTCGATCATTCGCCAGGGCGAGTTCACGAGCCGCACTCAGGCGGTCGAACTGTCGTCCACCCAGGTCCGTACCGACGTTGCGCTGGAAGCGGCTCAGACCGCTGTCGGGGAGGTTCCCGGCGCGGAGGTTCTGCCAGGCTTTGGTGCGTCGTTCGACCCTATCGACCGCACCTCGCTCTCGCAGGTGCGATTCACCCTTGCCGTCGGAGACTCCGCCCTTATCCCCGGTCTCAAGACGGCGGGGACATGGTCGACGTACGTGCAACAGGAGCTCGATCGTTCCTTCCGCCCCGCACGCGACGCCCTGTGGGAACAGGCGTCGGCGCAGGCGGCGGAGAACACTCGAGCCGCACTGCTCCAGACCCTCTTTACGGCCCTCGGCGCCCTGCTCGTCGTCCTCGCTTCGCTGTTCATCGCCCTCCTGATCGCGCGTCGGATTGTCCGTCCTCTTCGCCGCCTGACCACCACCGCCACGGCCGTTCGCCAGGAGTTGCCTCGCCTCGTGGAGCGCGTCGCCCTCCCGGGTCAATCCGTTGACGTCTCCGAGGTGCAGATTCCGGTGGAGTCCGCCGACGAGATCGGGCGTCTCGCCGAGGCATTCAACGCGGTCAACGCGGCAACGCTCGCCATCGCGGGCGAGCAGGCGGCGCTCCGCGGCTCCATCTCAGAGATGTTCGTCAACGTCGCTCGCCGCGACCAGGTGCTCCTCAACCGCCAGCTCGCATCGATCGACGAGATGGAGCGAACGCAGGACGATCCCGAGACTCTCATGCGGCTGTTCGCCCTTGACCACCTCGCGACCCGAATGCGTCGAAACTCCGAGTCTCTGCTCGTGCTCGCTGGTATCGACTCCGGTCGCCGCATGCGCCGTCCGATGCCGCTCTCCGATGTGATCCGGACCGCGTCGTCGGAGATCGAGTTGTACGAGCGCGTCGAACTGGTCCTCGATGCAGACCCATCGATGGTCGGCCACTCGGCCTTGACGGCGGGCCACTTGTTCGCGGAGCTCCTAGAGAACGCCACCGTCTTCTCCGATCCCGACACCAAGGTGCTGGTTCGCACCTCGGAGAAGGACGGCAGTTTCGTCGTCGAAATTGTGGACGAGGGCATCGGCATGACCCCCGAGGAGCTTCGCCAGGCGAACGCACGCGTCGTGTCGTCAGCGGCGTCCGAGATCCTGGGCGCCCAGCGTCTGGGGCTGTTTGTCGTTGGCCGTATTGCCCGCCGAGTCGGTGCGCGCGTCGAAATCGAGAGCGAAGAAGGCAAGGGCACCAAGGCGATCGTGACCCTGCCCCGGAGCCTGTTCGACACCTCCGCAGACGGCGATCGCGCGGTCGCGCAGACGGCGTCGACGACCGACGACGCACTTCACGTCCCTAGCGCCCTGGTCTCGCACTCCGAGGACGAGGAAGTCGACGACTACAGCGCGAATGTGACGTCGCGAGCCATTACGGGGAATCGCGAGCAATCGCCCGAGTCGGTCGAGGCGGCATCTACCGACGATCTCGGCGAACTCATCGAAGCCGATGTTGTATCGGCTCCTGCGAGCGATGAGGTTGACCTCGCGGCCCTGACCTCAGGGACTACCGCATCCGGACTTCCCACGCGTCGCCAGAGGGGAAGGTCCGCGAAGGATACCGACCACCCGGAGACGACGACGATTCTCGGACTTCCCGAGCGCCCGACTACCGGACAGCTCAACGAGCTTGATCGGCAGAAGGAGGTCGAGGAAGAGTTCGGCGCCCCGGTGACCGAGCGCCGTACCGCGATCTTCCGTAGTTTCCGTGCACGCGGGGCGGAGGGCGACGCTCCATCCACCGAGATTCCCGCGATGGCGGAGGGCAACCAGGAACGTACGCCGGAGGGGAGCGAGACCACCGTCCCGGAGTCTGCGCCCCTCGGCGTAATTCCTGTGCTCGATCCCGCGCCCGAGCCCGAGCCGATGCCCGAGTTCTCGTTGGCTCCCGAACCTCAACCAGCGTCCGAACCTGAGCCAACGTCCGAACCTGAGCCAACGCTCGAACCTGAGGCAGAGAGTGTGCCAGAACCTACCTTCGCGCCCGTCGCCGACGTCGCGGTCGCGCCTGACGCGGAAGTGGCGGACAATGAGAAGGCGGGCACGGGGACCGAGGCGGATGCCTTGTCCTGGCTCGACCAAGATGTGACATCGGTGGTGGAGGACGGGCCTGCACCTGATGCGGAGCCCTCGGACGCGAAGGCCGGGGACGAGGAAGGTCCCATGGCACCCGATTGGAGCCTCGGTCAAGACCCAGCGATCAGCAATGGGTTTGGCCACGGAGACGTGCATGCCGAGGGGGACGGTCCCGCAGACGGTGCCGTGAATGAGCCCTTGGCGATTCCGGGGCTCGAACCGGCAACGGATGACGCTGTGGGCTCCGAGGCATCGAATTCGGGGATCCCCGCCATGGACTTCGCGGCAGGGGACTTCCCGGAACTCGTCACACCGTCCGACGCGTCGCCCAATGACATGGCCGCGCCCGCTGAATCCGTCTTCCCGCCGGTCCAGCCGTCCGCCGAAGCATCCGCGAATCTCGATGCGCTTCTGGGTTCGAACACGGCCCCAGCGACCGACACGAAGAAGCGTCGTGGCCTGTTCGGTCGTCGGCGCAAGGGGGAAGAGGCAGAGAAGGTCGCCGCCTCCACACCTGTACAGGAAGAGTCGGCGTACGACGCCGTACAGGCCTCGCCGATCGATTCGCCTACGGCCGAGGCCCCCTCATTTTCCCCCGCGGAGGCGTATGAGGCTCCCGCTCCGGAGGCGTATGAGGCTCCCGCTCCGGAGGCGTATGAGGCTTCGGCGCCCGAAGCCTATGGAGCTCCCGCTCCGGAGGCGTATGAGGCTCCCGTGCCCAAGACCTACGGGGCTCCCACAGCAGGACAGGAGATCCCGACTACAACGTACGAGGAGCCGAGCCCTGCGCCCTTCGGTGACTGGACGGTGGCGCCCCCCCTCCCTTCCGATGTCGAGCAGTCCCCGAACGAAGCGATTCCTGAGGCGCTCGAGGTCGACCCGATCACGTATGCGGAACCCCAGGCGTACGCTGTTCCTGATCTCGCGGAGCCCGGGGCCCAGGCGGAGCCGTTCGAGGTGAACTACGACGTCGCGTCGTACGGGACGCCGTCGAATCCCGATTTCGCTGAAGCGGATGCGGGCTCGCTCGAGATCCCGACGATTGCCTCCGCGCCGCTCGACTACGGCAACACCCCGGTCGAGGCAGAGGCTCCTTCAGCCGACGGCACGTACGGCCAACCTCCACAGCCGGAGCAGACCGCGGCGGAGCAGTACGAGCTCACGGCCCAGGATCAGCCGGCGTGGGAAGCCTTCGCTGCCGAGACGCAACCTATGGAGGGGGCGATTCCCGCTCTCGAATCCGAGCCCGAGACTCCGGCCGTTCCCGCCCAGGACTACGTGCCGTACGCAGAGCCGCCGGCATATCCCGTTGCAGCAGATACGTACGGTACCGGTGACGCCTACGATGGGCTCGCTCCGTCGTCCGATCAATTCGCACAGCCCTATGGCTGGGAGGCTGCCGGAGCCGACGCGCTTGAGGCGGCTAACTACGAGCCCGACTATCGTGGATACAGTCCTGAAGCGTTTAGTGCGCCTCCGCCCGTCGAGGACTACGAGGCCGATGTCGCTACGGCGGTATTCTCGGAGCTCCAATCGTTGTCGAGCGAGCGGCCCACCATTCATCGGACCAAGGCTGGACTGACTCGACGCGAACGGTCCGCGATGGCGACGGCTACCCCGGTCGACGTCGAGCCTAAGGCCGTCGAGCGCGACCCGGAAACGGTCCGTGCCAACTTCGCAGGTTTCTACACCGGCACCACACGCGGTCGCGCCGATGCGGCCGCGCAACCCACGGACGTTCATGGTTCGTTAGACAATGAGGTCACGCCATGAACCGAAGACTGACACCTGCCCCCGCCGGGGGCGCAATGAAGGAGGACCAGTGACTGCGCTCAGCACCGAGGCCACCAATTTCGGCTGGCTTCTGGACAACTTCGTCCAGACTGTTCCCGGCACGCGTCACACACTGGTCGTTTCTGCCGACGGCCTGTTGATGGCGATGTCGAAGAATCTGGACCGAACCGGCGGAGACACGCTCGCCGCCGTCGTGTCGGGCATGTCAAGCCTGACCCGCGGCGCCGCACGTCAACTCAACGCCGGGGAGGTTCGTCAGTCCATCATTGAGATGGACGAGCTCTTCCTCTTCCTCATGAGCATCTCGAATGGTTCCGTCCTCGCGGTCGCAGCCGATTCGACGTGCGACGTGGGGCTCGTCGGATACGAGATGACGCTTCTCGTGTCGCGGACGGAGAATGTTCTGACACCGCAGCTCATCACCGAGATGCGTCAGAACCTTCCCACCGACGGGAAACTGCGCGACAGCGCCGGGAGTTGACATGAACGACGACTTCGTCCCTTCCGGGCTCGACAACGACGACGATGCATACACAGTCCGCCCGTATGCAGTCACCGGCGGGCGTGTGGCCGGCGAATCGGACGGCCTTGCCCTCGAGGCGCTCGTCGCGACGCGGACTGACGGGAAGCCTCAGAAGGGACTTACCCCTGAGAAGAAGAAGATCCTGCACCTCGCGGCGGAGGACTTCATCTCCGTGGCAGAGCTCTCGGCCCACTGCAAGCTTCCGCTTGGAGTAGTCCGAGTGTTGGTCACGGACCTTTCCGAGCATGAGTATTTGACCATCCACACCACGACGCCCGTCAACGTTCCCGTTGAGGACCGGAGTGGCATCACCCGAAGTCTGTTGGAGAGTGTTCTCGATGGCATCGCAGCCCTCTGAAGCCGCAGTCGCCGATGGCGACGCGCACGTTGCCCCAACCGTCGTCAAGATCGTGATCGCGGGTGGATTTGCCGTAGGCAAGACCACCTTCATCGGTTCGATCTCCGACATTGACCCGCTCAACACGGAAGCGGCCATGACCGAGCACTCGGTTGGGGTCGACGACGCCGGTGGGATCACGGAGCGCAAGACCCATACCACCGTTGCCATGGACTTTGGTCGGATCGCTCTTCCGGGATCCCTCTGGCTCTACCTCTTCGGCACCCCAGGACAGGACCGCTTCCTCTTCATGTGGGACGATCTCGTTCGCGGAGCGATCGGCGCCGTGGTGCTCGTCGACACGGAGAGGCTTGACCAGTGTTTCCCCGCGGTCGACTACTTCGAGGGGCGGAGCATTCCGTTCATCGTGGCCGTCAACTGCTTCGATGGCGTTGCACGGCACCAGTTGGACGATGTCCGGGAGGCCCTTGGCCTCTCCGCGGAGGTTCCGCTGATCTACACGGACGCGCGAGATCGCGCCGCTACCAAGCAGGCGCTGATTGCCGTCGTTCAGCTCGCGATGGAGAGGCTCAAGTAGAGGCGGGGGCGCCGCGTGGAGCGTGACCCTTGGCGTCGCTCGCCGCTACGCTGAATCGCGTGATCTACCTCGACGGTTCTGCGCTGTGTCGATTCCTCCCAGGGGTTCGGCACTACGAGGCGTTCGGCGAGTGGGCGCGCGATCACGGCGACGAGTTGGTGACGACCCAGTTGGGTTTCACGGAACTGCGACAGGCCGCCGAACTCTATCCGCGGAGCGCGACGGAGCGTGTTCTAGCAATCGTCGAGACCGTACGCACGGGCGTCGCCATCATTCGATTCAGTGATGACAACGTCACGGTCTCGAGCCACGCGACCGCCGTGCTGAAGCCGTTCGCGGCCCTCCACGTCGGCGCGGCCGTCGCCCATGACAAGGTCGACACGATCGTCACGTACGATCCAGCCCTCGCGAACGTCGCCCGTATCTACGAACTAGCGGTGGTATCGCCAGGACTACCGCAGGATTGGTTCGCAGAGTACGAGGGCCCCTCCGAGCACTGGAAGCCTGTCTCACTCGATGCCCCCTATGCACCAGGAGCCGAGTTCGACATTCCCGAACAGGCCCCAAAGGTCGACGTCTACGAGAGTGCGCTCCGTGAGGCGGAGGCTGCGTCGTCGGCCAAGGCGGCGGCCAAGGCGGAGCCTAA
>CAZTJX010000010.1:7474-13975 GCA_964613755.1 uncultured Demequinaceae bacterium
GGCGGAGCCTAAGGCGGCGGCCAAGGCGTCGGATGAAGGGAAGGCGAAAGCGGAGGCGGAGGTCAAGGCGGAGCCTAAGGCGGCGGCCAAGGCGTCGGATGAAGGGAAGGCGAAAGCGGAGACGGAGGCGGAAACGGGGGCTGAGAAAGCCGGGGGAGATGTCTTCGAGTTCGAACAAGCGCTCCAAGAGGCGGAGGATGCGGCGCGCGCGACGGACGAGCGCCCCGAGCAGGAGTCCGACCCCGACGCGGAAACCGAGGTTCAGCCGGATGACTCGGGAGACTCAGACTCTGCCAGCGGGACGGCCGACGAGGGTGGAGGAAAGGTTGGTACGTATCGTCCTCGCATCGAAGCCTGGCGCGCGGGTGACACCGATGGTGACGATCCGACGCTGGAGCCGGAAGACGAGCCGGACGAACCCGAAGAGCATAGTGGGCCTCCGCCGGAGGGAAGTGGGGTCCCTTGGGCTCAACGTCCAGAACCGGAAGTGGCTCCTCGCACGGCACGATCGCCGAAGGCGCCACCGGTCGTGCGCGCCGAGGAGCACACGATTGCGCCCGAGGGCTCGCTTCCCGACGCGCCCCTTGCGCTCGCGCCGCCAGCGTCTGTTGATCCCATGGGTGTCCCGAACCTTCCGCGCGAGGAGCGTGGTGTACCACCGGTGGTCCCTACGGGCCGCTCGTCCGTCGGCTCGCCAGCGCGACGGCCCATGTTCGAGACCGAGCCTCGCCCCGACTCACGCGCCTCCCGACCCCCGGATCCCGTTCCCCCTACTCCTCCCGAGGAATCCAAACCCTTGACCGTGCCGATCAAGTGGAATGTCGAACTCGATGAGCCAGAGGCGTACGCTCCCGTTCGCGTCGAGCCGGACGTTGCCCGGACGGTTCCCTCGTTCCCGGTGAGCTTCGCCGGCGGGCAGGGTGGCCTGACGCTTCAATCACCGGGCTCCGTCTCGGTGCCCGCGCTTGAGCCCAGTGGTGCAGCGCAGAGCGACTCTTCCGCAAACGAGGGTGTGCGGCCACCGGAAGAACAAGTGGTCGACTCTGCCAAGCTCTCCGTGCGCGACCGCAAGGCCGCCGAGAAGGCGGCCAAGAGGGAACGCGAGCGAAAGGAGAAGCTCGCGAAGAAGGCCAAGGCACCCGCTTCTCGTACTTCGGGGAAGGCGTCGCAAGCCTCTACGCCACCCGCCCCGCAGCCCGCGTCGTCGCCGACTCCCCCGCAGAAGGAGGGAGCCGCCGAGACATGGAAACTCGACGACGTGGTGAGCTTCGGGAAGAAGAAGAAGGACTCGTAGCCGAGGCCTGACACAATGACGGTCAAGGAGAGTTGACCGAGCGGCCGAAGGTGACGGTCTTGAAAACCGTTGAGGCGTCATGCGTCTCCGTGGGTTCGAATCCCACACTCTCCGCCACAGGGGCCGGGCTATCGACTGGCGTTGGCGCGGGAGCGGCGGGTTGGGTAGTCTGAACCGTCATTGCCGGGAGACGTCGCATAGTCCGGCCTAGTGCGCGGTCCTGCTAAGACCGTGAGGGTCTTAAAGCCCTCCGTGGGTTCAAATCCCACCGTCTCCGCTCTCCACTTCAACGGATATACTCGTGATTCGGCCCTCGGGCCGTGCGCCCGTAGCTCAACGGATAGAGCATCTGACTACGGATCAGAAGGTTGGGGGTTCGAATCCCTTCGGGCGCGCTCGCAGGATGACGCTCCTAGAGATCCGGCACCGCCACGATCCTTTGTCCTTCTGCGTCCAGATCGACGCGGCGCGTGGTTCCCGCGCTCTCGATCACGATCGACACGGCCGTCTCGCGGCCCGTCGGAGCCAGTCTGACCGTCAGGCGCCCCCGGTCGACGTTGCTGAGGGCCTCGGTGATGCGATCGGTCAGGCGACGCATGGCGACAGGATTCGGAAGGCCGCCCCCACGGTCGTCCAAGAGGGTGACCTCGATGCCACGGCGCCGAGCCTCTGCGGTCGCGGCGGCAATCTCGGGCAGGTGCAGCGAGCGCGCACGCACGCTATCGCGCAGAGTCGCTTCGGCGAGCAGGTACTCGATTCTCTCGCTCGGGTGCACCTGAGACGAGTGTGCGATCTTCGCGAGAAGGGGTGTTGCGATTTCGGCCAACTCGGCGACACGCTGACGACGGATGTCCTGCTCGGCATCTGAACTCGCCGCAGCAGCGGCAAGTTCCAAAGATCGAGCGTTAAGGCTATTGATGCGTCGCGATGCTCGACGCAGAGCGCCGCGAAACAGCGTGCCTACCAGCAGGATGCCCGCGTGTGTCTGCATGAAGCTCAGACCGGCAAGGGCTCCCCGCCCAACGTCAGCCGCCCACCACATGGTGATCGCGGTCATGACAACGAAGCCGAACCAACCAAAGACTGGTCGACCTCGCATGGTGACGAAGAAAAGCAGCCAAGTATTGGCTCCGAAGTGCCACGCCTCGCGGCCCAGATCACCCGTGGATTCCAGTTGCCATGAAAGAAGTGCGGAGCTGCTTGTCACGGCGATCAGAACCCACAAGGTCCATTCAAGGGGAAACGGGTCAGGGTGTGGCACGACGACGGGCACCGCGGCGGCGCTCACCATGAGCGCCGCAAGGATGCAGGGCCAGGGCGAGGTGACTCGATCGAGCGTCGTAAGCGTAAACGTGAGGTTCACGAGGACGAAGAGCGCGAGGACGAAGGGAGCGCCGACCTTCCCGATTCCCAGGAGGCGGCTGACGTCGGTGCTCGCTGGGATCGATGCCGAGCCGCTCGGGTGCGAACGAGACGGGGTGCTCATCCGTGCCTCGCCCAGGAAAGGGTGACGGTTGTACCCTGTCCGGGCCTGGACTCGATGTCCGCGCTTCCTCCCTCGAGCAAGCGCATGCGCTCGAAGATGCTCACCCGAATGCCCAGCCGACGATCGTGAACGCTCCGCACGTTGAAACCACTCCCTGTGTCCTGGATGGTGGTTCGGATACCGCTATCGGCGATCGAGACCCGCACGACACGTGAGATCCCCGGATCGGAGCCGCCGTGCAGGATGCTGTTGCGAACGGCCTCACTCGTCGCCTCCGTGAGCGCATCGACGACACGGGCAGGAATCTCTATGTTGCTGTCAACGGAGTTCCAGAAGTCGACAGCCTCTCCCGCGTCGCTCACCGACGCGCGGAGTGCCGTCACGACTTCGGTCGGGTGATAGTCAGGGGCCTCGTCGGGATCGATCGAGAGCGTGGCGATGCTCGCGAGGGCCGACTCGGCCTGCTCCGCGAGCTGCGGGCCGGAGGACTCGCGAGCCGCGTAGAGGAGCACCGACATAATGTCGTCGTGAATGATGGCGTTGATACGCGCTTGCTCACGCTCTCTCGTCCGGCTCGCGGCCTCGAGCGAGGCTTGCGCGCGCGCACGGGCGGCCACGAGGTCCTGCTGCTGCGCGGCCTGGATCAACGCGCCAGCGGTGAGCATGAGTATGGTGCAGAAGACGATGGCGCCGAGGCCATCGAGGAGGGCTGCACGGAGGTCACTCCCGGTCGCGAGGAATCGTACCGTCGCAACGATCGGCCCCTGTGCGACTCCGTAGAGCCAGGCGTACTTGTTTCGCCAAACGGTGGCCGTCAAGGTGGCATGAGCGGCGTTCACACCCTGCATCCAAGGGGCTGCGGCCCCGGCGAGGTCGGGAACGACCATCGAAGGCACCCAGAGCAACTGCAACATGACGAAGCAGACGGCGATTCCCCCTGCTACCACCTGCAGACTGCGGATCGGCAAGACCCACGCAAGCCCCGTAAGTGTTGCGGGAAGGATTACGCCGACGAGAAGAGCCGCCACAGCAAACGATGGAATGAGCTCCGACCACTGAGAGGAGATCTTCCCCGCGAGGAGGGCCCCGAAGACGATGCCCCCGATTCCGGTGGACATGAACAGTGCGCGCTGGATACGTTCTCGGGCGCGGTGGAGGTCGGGATTGTGGCCGCTCACTCGGGTCCCTCCAGCAGGCCGTCCTCAAGAGCGCGACGGAACAGGTCAACACGCGAGTGAGCAGGTCGACCAGCTTGCGCGTACTTCTTGCGAATCCGCGTGACGTAGTCCGCTATCGTCTCCCGCGCCAGCCCCGTCCGCTGCGCGACGGACACCGCCGTCTCCCCTGACGCGTAGAGGCTGAGCACTTCCTGCTCCCGGGGACTCAGGCGGGCATCCTGCAGCTCATCGTCTGCGTCGATCGCGGCGGCCCAGTCCGCGCCGAAGACTTCGCGACCGGATGCCGCGGTACGGATTGCGTCGAGCAGTACCTCGGGTTCCGCTGATTTTCGGATGAGCCCGAGCGCCCCGCTGCGCGCCGCCTGCTGAATGAGACGACGATCCTCGGCCCCCGTATAGATGAGAACCTGCGAACCTCGGTGATGCACGGCCGCGACGTTGTCGGCAGGTGACGTTCCGTCGTTGAGCCGAAGATCGAGGACGACAAGATCGATGGTTTCCGTGATCGCGTCCAGCTCCGCGACACTGGCTACCATCCCCACGAGCCGGAGGTCGGGGGCGGACGCGACGAGATCGCGAAACCCAAGTGTGATCAGCGCGTGGTCCTCAACGAGCGCGATCGTGCGTGGCGCGTTCATGGTCCTCCGAGACTCTCCTGATGCCACGGTACCGATATGGGGCCAACGTCCGCATCTGCAGAGCAAGCGCGATTTGTCACATCTCACGGACGGCAACGGGAGCCAAGGCGCGTTGTTCCGACTAGCCTGACCTCAGGGGAGTCGAAGCCTCCCGGAATGGAGACACACGATGCGAGTTGCACGGAGGGTGGCTGGCGTCGTCGTGGTCGCAGCGATTGCCTCGGGATGTGCGGCACGACCCGTGGCGGAACTCGAGGTCGGAGAGTGTTTCGACTTCGCTGAAGACTCGACGGAGTTGTCGTCGGTCGCTGTCGTGGAGTGCACGAACCCTCATACGGCCGAGGCGTTCGAGATCTTCGATATTGCCTTGGAGACCTACGACGCGACGGCGATCGCAGCGGCCGCGGACGAGCGCTGCCTCGCGGCGTTTGAGCCCTACGTGGGCTATCCCTACAACGCGGCGGACTTCTACTACCGGGCGTTAACCCCCGGTGCGGACAGTTGGGAGAACGGCGCTCGGACGGTGATCTGCTTGGTCGTTCCCCAGGAGGGAACGCTCACGGGAAGCGTGAAGCGATCGTCTAGTTGAGGAACGTCGCTGATGAGTCAACAAAGGATCCGCTGATCTGTCCGTCGCGGTAGACGACGCACACACCCGTTCGTTCATTCTCGGCCCAACTGCGCTCTGTGGGCGTCCACGCGACCCACCGGAGACCCGCATCCCAATCGGCGGAGTTGAACATCGATGAGCCGGAGTACCCGGGCTGGATAAACGACCCGCAGTACTCAAGAAGCGTCGCGACTACGGTGTCGCGTCCGGGCCACTCCTCCTCGGGAAAGGTGAACTCGGCGACGGCTTCGGCCTGGTGAGGGACGCTGCACCACACGGCGTCGGCCTGGGCGACGGTGGGGCCCTCGGGGAGCGTCGACAGGCATGTGCCAGCGCCGACCTGGATCGCATTCACGGTCAGACCATCCGAATCCTTGACCTCGACGTCCGACGAGCCGACGAGGTGCCCAAATTCCACGCCTCCCCAAATCGCGAGGGCCAGCGCGCCAATCCCCGCGCCGATCACGGGAAGTATCCACGCGCGCGACGAGCGTTTGGTGGGGGTGGAATCCCAGTCCCCCGCGCGGTGGGGCTCGGGATAGAGGCTCTGCCGCTCGGGTGGCGGGCCAGGCATCATGGTCATGGCACCACGCTACCGGCAGAGCCTCGGAAGTCTACGACGATGGGAGCGTGATCGGAGGCCCCCGACCCCTTGCGCTCGTCACGAACGATGTTGGTCGAGAGCGCTCGCGCCGCAAGGGAAGGTGAGGCGTATACGAAGTCGATGCGCATTCCCTCGCCTCGCGGGAAGCGGAGTCGCTGGTAGTCCCAGAACGTGTAGGTGTGGTCCTCAGGCTGGAACCGCCGCGTGAGTTCCTCAAAGCCCGCGTCTTCGATGGCCGCCAAGGCCGCTCGTGCGTCGGGGGCGACATGCGTCGCGACTTCCGGCGTCTCCATCGACCACACATCCACATCGAGCGGAGCCACGTTCCAATCCCCGACGAGTGCGACGGGCTCCGATGCCGACCAGGCCGTTCCGGCGTTCGCGAGGGCTCGCAGGAATTCGAGTTTGTACGAGTAGTGAGGATCGCCCAGGGCCCGACCGTTGGGTACGTAGATACTCCACACTCGCACCCCACCGCACATCGCGCCGATCGCACGCGCCTCCACGATGGCCTCGGCGCCCGGCTTCCCGAACGCCGGCTGACCCGGGAAAGTCTCCACCACGTCCGAGAGCCCAATGCGCGATGCCACCGCGACTCCGTTGAACTGGTGTAGGCCGTGGCAGGCGACCTCGTACCCCGCGTCGGCGAACCGATCCATGGGGAACTGGTCCGGTCGGCACTTGGTCTCCT
>CAZTJX010000010.1:13985-15955 GCA_964613755.1 uncultured Demequinaceae bacterium
ACATCGGCGTGCTCAAGGAACTCGATAACCCGGTCGACCCGAGCCCGAATCGAGTTGACGTTCCACGATGCGAGGCGCATGGCCCCACGGTACCCAAGCGCCCTAGTCTGGGCACGTGACATGGGCATTGGTAACCGGGGCGAGCGTGGGGCTTGGCGCGGAGTTCGCGCGCCAGATCGCAAACGGCGGGATGAGCGTCGTGCTGGTGTCGCGCGACGCAGAAGCCCTCGGGGCGGTCGCACGCGAAATCGAGGCCCTGGGAGTCGAGGCCGAGGTCCTAGTCGCCGACCTCTCCAAGCGATCCGACGTCGCGCGGGTGACGAGCCGCCTTACGTCCTCAAAGCGTCCGGTCGAGATGCTCGTCAACAACGCAGGGTACGCGCTCCGTCGCGGCTTCCTGGGTTCGAGCGAGGCCGAGCTCGACGACATGCTCGAGGTGATGGTCCGCGCTCTCATGATCCTCTCGCACGCGTCGGCCGAGGCGATGACCGCACGTGGAAGAGGAACGATCATCAACGTCTCGTCGGTTGCTGCGACTCTCTCGACGGGTGTCTACTCCGCGCACAAGGCCTGGGTGGCGATCTTCACGGAAGGCCTCGCCAGCGAGCTTCAGGGAACGGGTGTCACCGCCACCGCAGTCTGCCCGGGTCTGGTGCGGACACAGTTCCACGAGCGCGCGGATCTGGACATGGGGGCGCTTCCTTCTGCCGTGTGGCTCGACGCCCGGACCGTCGTGCGGGCAGCGTTACGGGCGGCCCGGCGCGGCCGGGTGTTGGTCACTCCCACGGTTCGCTACGGCCTTGGCGTCTCGATCGTCCGGGTTCTGCCCCGACGCTGGATTCGGCGCGGGGCCCGTTCCAGCGCGCGCACAAGAAGGCCCCCCGGCCACGAGTGAGAACGGGCGGGTACGCTGTCACCATGATGCAAGGAAGCCCACGCGAGCGCCTCCGCGAACTCATCCTTAGCGATGCCGTCATTCGCGGGAGGGTCGTACTCTCATCCGGCAGGGAAGCGGACTACTACATCGACTTGAGGCGCGTCACCCTCCACCACGAGGGAGCCCCCATCGTCGGGCACGTCATGCTCGAACAGCTCACCTCCGCGGGCTTTGGCCCGGGACAGATCGATGCGGTCGGCGGCTTGACCCTCGGCGCCGACCCCGTCGCTGCGGCGCTTCTTCACGCTGCCGCCGCCCGTGGCCGGGACCTTGACGCCTTCGTGGTCCGCAAAGAGGTGAAAGACCACGGCATGCAGCGTCGCATCGAAGGTCCCGACGTGGAAGGCAAGCGCGTCGTCGTGGTCGAGGACACGTCGACAACCGGCGAATCCGCGCTCACCGCCGTCGCGGCTCTGCGGGAAGCGGGAGCCACCGTGATGGCCGTCGCGGTCCTTGTCGACCGGGAGACCGGAGCTGGCGAGGCGATCGAGGCTCAGGGTATTCCGTACGTGTACATCTTCCGGCGCGCGGAGCTCGGTCTCGAGTCCTGATGAACTACCGGCTCTCGCCAGGAGGTGCGGCCTCCGCGCTCCTGGGGATCCTGAGTTTCATTGCCTACTGGATGCTTCAGTTTGGCATCGTGAGCATAGGCGGGGTGTGGCCCATCGCCTTTGTGATCGGAGTGTTTGTCCTTGCGGTGACGTGGTCGGCGCTCGACTACTTCTGGTTTCGAGGTCGGCACTTGCGCGCGCTACAACTCTTCGCGGACCACGTCGACGGCTGGGAGTACACGCCAGGCACGAGGGCCTACGCGGGCAGACTCCGATCCTTCCCCTTCGGGGTGGGACAGAACCCGCGGGATGTGGACGTCGTGAGGGGACCGTACAACGGCTTCGCGTGCGCGTCCTTCACCCATCAGTACGACGAAGGGAAGAAGGAGGACGAGATCGGCGCTCCCCGCTCGTGGCAGGTCGACTGCGTCGACCAGCGTTCCGTCGAGATCGAAGACGACGGTATTTTTCAGAGCCACGGG
>CAZTJX010000010.1:15965-16448 GCA_964613755.1 uncultured Demequinaceae bacterium
TCGCGAAACTGCTGGGGGGGCAGGACATTGACTTTGAGAGCGCAGCCTTCAACGCCGAGTGGAGGGTGAAGGCGGGCGATCGCAAGTACGCGCACGATGTCGTTCACCCACGCCTCATGGAGCGCCTGCTGTGGTCCGACGCCAAGGGCCTCGCGATTCGTATTGAGGGGAACGCCGTGTATGCCTGGGCCGTAGGGAGGCGGGGCCCCGGGGATCTGGCGCGCCGTCTCGGCGTACTCACGGCCGTCGCTCGGCTCATCCCCGAGTTCGTGTACAGGGAGTTCCAGGAGGTCCACGATCGCCTTGTCGAGGCGCAACGCCAGCGCAGGGAGAAGGCTCCGGCTTGGGCGAAGACACCGTTCGCCCTCTCGGGCGGGCGCTACACCGAATTGGGCCGGAGCGAGTACTGGAAGTCGGCACTTCCCGAGTACGCCGATGAGGACCTGGAGCCTCCTCGGCAGGAGGGTCCATCTGCGGGTCGGG
>CAZTJX010000011.1:0-16442 GCA_964613755.1 uncultured Demequinaceae bacterium
CAGAAGAGCGGCCTACTCCCACCCCGGGACCGGGGCAGGTACGAATCCGGGTCGCCGCGGCCGGGGTGAATCGCGCCGACGTTCTCCAGCGGCAGGGGCTCTACCCTCCGCCCGAGGGCGCTCCCGAGTGGCCGGGGCTCGAGGTCTCCGGCCTCATCGACGCGGTGGGGGAGGGAGTCGACCACCTCCGTGAGGGCGACGCCGTGTGCGCGCTCCTCGCCGGAGGTGGGTACTCCGAGCAGTGCATCGCGGACGCCGGGCTCGTCCTTCCCGTTCCCCCCGGCTTGAGCCTCGTTGATGCCGGGGGACTTGTCGAGGCCGCCTGCACCGTCTGGTCCAACCTCCGCTACGCAGGAGCCCGGCCGGGAGACTCCCTCCTGATCCATGGCGGAAGCGGGGGAATCGGTTCGCTCGGAATCCAGATTGCGAAGGCGGCGGGGCTTCATGTGCTCGCGACCGCAGGCGGTCCCGAGCGCGCAGCGGAGTGCGCCCGCCTCGGCGCCGATGTCGCTATCGACTACATCGAGGACGAATTCGAGGAGATCGCGGTTGCCGAGGGTGGAGTGGACGTGATCCTCGACATCCTTGGCGCGGTGTACCTCGAGCGGAACCTCACGGCGCTTGCCCCAGGAGGACGGCTCATCGTGCTCGGGCTCCAGGGAGGGTCGCGCGCGGAAGTCGATCTGGGTGCCCTGACACGCAAGCGCGCGAGCGTCGCCGGCACTCACCTCCGGGCACGACCACTCGAACAGAAGGAAGCGATCGTCGCGGACGTCCTTGAGAGCGTATGGCCGTGGATCCCTGCCGAGGTCGCTCCGGTGATCGGCGCGACGTTCCCGCTCGAGGAGGCGGCCTCGGCTCACGCGGCCCTGGAATCGGGTGAAGTCTTCGGAAAAATCGTCCTGACGAGCGCCGCCGCGACTACGTAAGGTTACCGGCGGCGAGTGAGAAGGCGAGCGCGGGACTCACCGGAAGGCGGGGAACGAGCGTCGCCTGAACGGCGTGGTAGATATCGGGCTTGCCTCTCCACACCGTGCGTGACGGGGCGTTGTCCGCCCCGAGCTCATGCCACCATGAGCCACCCTGCCGGTCCAGGTGGAACTCGCCGACGTACTCCCACCATTTTTGGTAATCGTCCGCGTACTCCTCTGCGTGCGTACGGCGGTAGAGCACTGCCGCGGCACCAATTGCCTCGGCCGTAACCCAGTGCATCCGCTCCCGTACTACCGGCGTCCCCGACCAATCGAGTGTGTAGACGAACCCCGGGGCGCCGTCTGCCTCCCACCCATCGCGCACCGCCGTCGCATAGAGCGAACGCGCCGCAGGAATCATCCAGTCCGCGGCCGCCATTCCCCCCTGCTCCGTCGAGGCCGTCGCCTGCACCGTCAGGCGAGCCCACTCGAACGAGTGGCCGACGGTGGTTCCGAATGGGCGGAACGGATGGGCGGGTGTCTCACCGTTGTAGTCCAAGACGGGAACCCATCCCGCCGTGAAGTGTTCGGGGAGGCGCCAATGGTTCTGGCGAGCAAAGCCGTTGACCGCTCGATCGAGGATGCGCAGGGCGCGCCTCAGCCATCGTGCGTTCCCCAGTGCGTCGGCCGCCGCAAGGTAGGCCTCCACGGTGTGCATGTTCGCGTTGAGTCCCCGGTAGTCCTCCTGCCTCGACCAATCCCGTACCCAAGACTCCCGAACTAAGCCAGCATCCTCGTCCCAGAAGCGCTCCTCCGAGACCACGAGCGCCTCCTCGAGCAATTCTCGTGCCCCGGGCCGCTCGGCTACGGCCGCCGATGCCGCGGCCAGGATGACGAAGGCGTGGCCGTACGCCTCCTTGGTGTCGTTCGTGGGCCCCCTGGCGTCGACCGCCGCGAACCACCCCCCGTGTTCCGGGTCATGAAACCGCTCACGCAAGGCCGCGAGACCATGATCGACGAGCGCCCCGTCGCCCGGCCTCCCCAGCAGGTGGGAGAGAGAGTAGACGTGGGTCATCCTGCAGGTGACCCACAGTTCGGCGGCCCGCTTCGGGTCGAGCGCCCCGTCCTCGCCGAGCCAGCCGAAACCCCCGTGGGGATCGCGCGACGCGCGACCGAAGTCCAGCAGCCGGTCCATCTCACCATCAAGCCAACGCTCGTGTACCGGTGAATTCAGCCAGTTCATCGCTCCCTCTCTACATCACCGCAAGCCGGTCGGGGTCGATCAGTGCCTCGAGCACCGGCAGAACACCGTCCTCCTCGACGGAACCGGTGACGGCATCGGCGACCGCCTTGACGTCGTCTGGTGCGTTCCCCATCGCCGTGGAGTACCCGGCCCATCGAAGCATCTCGACATCGTTGTACCCGTCGCCGATGGCGACGGTGTGATCGGGGTAGACGCCCAATTGGCGGCGCAACGCCTCCAAGGCTGAAGCCTTGGACACCCCCGGCGGTGTGAGGTCAAGCCAGGCGGAGTATCCGACAACGTAGGTGACCTCGTTGAGACCGATGCGACCGACGAGGTCGTCGAATCGCGACACGTGCTGACCGGGTGCGCGAATCACGACGCGTGTCGCCTCGGTGGCGCAGAGTCCCTCGAATTTCACGACTCGCTGACGTCCCGCGAGCTCCCCGGGAGGGAACTCCTCGCTGACCCGATACCCCACCCCAAGATCCTCGACGGCGTAGCGCGCCTCGGGCATTTCGTCGCGAATCAGTTCGAGCGCAGCTCGGGGATCGAACGTCACCTTCTCCTCGATCTCGTACCCGCCCACCGCCGCGGGATTGAGCCGGATGGTGACGGCACCGTTCGAGCACACCGCCCAACCTCGACGGATCCCTAGCGTCTCCGCGACGGGCATGGTGGCGATGATGCTACGTCCGGTCGCGAGGATGATGTGATTGCGGCACATGCGCGCCTGCTCCACCGCGCGCGCGACGGCGGGTGAGATCTCGCCTCCCCAGTGCATAAGGGTGCCATCGACATCAAGGCCAATCATGCGCCAGTGATCCGGACCGAGGGGAGGGTGCATCCTGGTCGGGTCTACCGTCATAACTCGACTTTACGACGATGGCACGAGCGACGGGCACGGGTATGCGGCGAGAATCACTCGCCGAGGTGGGCGCTACACCACAGGTTCCAGGCGGTCGATGCCGCCGAGGTAGGGGCGCAGTGCCTCAGGAATCCGAACGGACCCGTCGGGCTGCTGGTGGTTCTCCAGGAGCGCGACGATCCAGCGCGTCGTCCCGATCGTGCCATTCACGGTCGCCACGGGAACCGTTCCGCTCTCGGCCCGCTCCCGCACACCGAGACGCCTCGCCTGGAACGTCGTGCAGTTCGATGTCGAGGTCACCTCCATGTAGCGACCCTGGCTCGGGAGCCACGCCTCGCAATCGAACTTGCGGGCAGCGCTCGCACCGAGGTCTCCGGCCGCCGTGTCGATGACCCGATACGGCAACTCCAAAGCAGCGAGCATCGACTCCTCGATCTCGAGGAAGCGCGAGTGCTCCCCAGCGGCGTCGGAGGCGGCGCAAAACGAGAACATCTCAACCTTATGGAACTCGTGTACCCGGATGATCCCCCGTGTATCGCGACCGTGGCTGCCCGCCTCACGGCGGTAACACCGGCTCCACCCGACATAACGGAGAGCCCCTCGCGCAAGGTCGAGTATCTCGTCAGCGTGGTAGCCAGCGAGCGCGACCTCCGACGTCCCCGTCAGGTAGAGGTCGTCGGTCTCGAGGTGATAGACCTCCTCGGCGTGCTTCCCGAGGAAGCCCGTACCTCGCATGATCTCGGGTTTGACCAGGGTCGGTGGGATGACGGCGGTGAAGCCGGCCTCCATCGCTCGGTCGAGTGCCGCCGTGAGGATCGCGAGCTCGAGCCGGGCTCCCACGCCCGTGAGGTAGTAGAAGCGCGCGCCGCTGACCTTGGCGCCACGCTCCATGTCGATGGCGCCAAGAATCTCACCGATCTCGAGGTGATCGCGCACGGGGAGACCCTCGGCGGCGAAGTCGCGGACGGTCCCCTCCTCACGTAAAACGACATAGTCGTCCTCGCCACCCTCGGGTACGCCCGGTTCGACGATGTTCGGGATCTGCAAAGTGAGCTCGGACGCCCGTTCCCCCGCACGGTTCGCTTCCGTCTCAAGATCCTTCACCCGAGCCGCGAGTTCGTGAGCCTTCGCGAGCACTGCCTGCTTCTCGGCACCTGACGCCTTCGCCACCGATTTCCCGAGTGTCTTCTGCTCGGCCCGAGCGGCCTCGAAGGTCGTCAGCGCCGCGCGGCTCGCTTCGTCAGCGGCAAGGGCGGTGTCCACAAGTCCCGGATCCTCGCCCCGGACACGCTGGCTGGCACGCACGACGTCGGGCTCGCCGCGCAGAAGCCGCAGATCGATCATGGTGACGAGTGTATCGGCGCCCCGTAGGCTCACTCCCATGGTCTGGCAGGCACTTGCGGTCGCGGCTGTCGTGATCGCCGCGTTGGCGCTACTGCTCGCCATCGGCGCGACACGTCGCCTGGGCGAGCGCGATCCCGACTCGGTGCATCCGTTCCTTCGCCGGGTACTGCACATCGGCGACATCCCGAAGCTGCTCGCCGCAGACTTCGCACAGGATCGTCCAGGCCGCGAACGGCTCGCCTTCATCGCGAATCCCACCAAGCCCGGAGTCGCCCAGTTGCGGGAACTGACCCACCGGGTGTGCGCCGCGCGCCGACTTCCCGAACCCCTATGGCTCTATACGGCCAGGAACTACACGGGCAGGGACCTGGCGCGCGAGGCTCTCGCGGCGGGCGCCGACGTACTGGTCGCGGCAGGTGGCGACGGCACGGTGCGGGCCGTGGCATCCGTCGCGGTCGAGGAGGGCACTCCGTTCGGGGTCATTCCGCTCGGGACGGGGAACCTCTTCGCTCGCAATCTCGGGATTCCGATGAACGACCCGGGCACGGCGCTACGGACGGTGCTGGACGGCGTGAACGAGGCCGTGGACGTCGGTCGCCTCACCGTGACCCGCGAGTCTGGGGACGAGCGCGAGTACCTGTTCCTGGTGCTCGCAGGCGTGGGAATCGACGCCGACATGGTCGCGGGCGCCAACGAGAGGCTCAAGCGGCGGCTCGGCTGGTGGGCCTACTTCTACGCCCTGATTCGCTATCCCGCCTCCACTCGCATGCGCGCCTCCGTCACCGTCAGCGGGCTCGAGCCCTTCACGGGCAAGGTGCGGACCGTGCTGATCGCCAATTGCGGGCGCCTACCCGGCGGGCTGGTCCTTGTGCCGGACGCCCGGGTCAACGATGGCGCGCTCGATGTTGCCACGCTCGATGCTCGGGGCGGTGTCGCGGGGTGGGCGGAGCTCGCGGGGCAGGTCGTACTCCAAGGAACCAAGGCATCGACGCTGACGCTTCCCGAAGGGTGGCGAGTTGGTCGGATCGATCACGCCAGGGGCGCCTCCGTTGACATCGTGATGGAGGTCCCGCAGCGGGTGCAGGCCGATGGCGAGTCGCTTGGACGCGCGATCTCCGTGCGAGCGGTCGTGGACCCTGGTTGCCTGACCGTGAGGGTCCTCGACTTGCCCTAGTCGGAAGTCCCACCCGCGCGAATGGCGTCCACCCACGCCCGAGCGTCCCTGAAGTCGACGTCGGTGGTCCCCTCGGCTAGAGGAGTGGGGCCGGACGCCGTCGCAGCGGGATACGAGCCAAGGAAGAGGACGAGCGGACACGTCCTCCGAAGCCCGATCAACGCCTCCGCCATGCGCTCCTCCTCGACGTGAGCAAGCGCGTCGATCGAGAACGAATACTGCCCAGGACGTTCGCCGATGGGCCGCGACTCGATGCGTGAGAGATTGATGCCCCGTGCCGCGAACTGCTCGAGCATCTCCAGAAGCGAGCCCGCGCGATCCTCGGGGAGGTGAACCACGAGCGTCGTCTTGTCCGCTCCCGTCGGCGCGGGGGCTGACTGGGGCCGCCCAACCCGGACGAACCGGGTCGTCGTCTGAGAGTTGTCGGCGATGCCGCTCCTCAGGGTCGCCAATCCGTAGCGCCCTCCCGCTCCTGGGGGGGCGAGAACGGCGTCGTAACCGAGGCTCTCGAGCGACCGAGACGTGTCGGCGAGCGCGGCAAGCGCCGAAGTATTCGACGCTGCTGGAACGTGAATGACGCCGGGGAGGTTCTCGTTGAGCCATCGTCGGCACTGCGCCCAGCCGTGAGGGTGAGTCGCCACAGAGGAGACGTCCGCGACGGCTGTATCTGCGCGCGCAACGAGTTCGAACTCAATCGGGATCACCGTCTCGCCGAGTATCACGAGCGGTGATCCCTCTGCGAGTGCGTCGAGCGTTGCGGTTACCCCACCCTCGATGGTGTTCTCAATCGCCACGATCGCGTAGTCGGCCGCACCCGATCGCACAGCCCCGAGGACCGTGAGCACATCCACTTGAGGGAGATCCTCGGACTGCTCTGGTGAGACCATGGCGCGCAGAGCCAATTCCGTGAACGTTCCCTCCGGACCCAGATACGCGTAGCGCGGCTTCGTCACTCGTCGTCCTCTCGGTGGAAGAGCCCACGGGGATCTACTGCGTTCTGCGTCGCCTCGAACCCGCTACGGATGCGCCGCGCGCTGACCGCGACCATAACGTCACGGTACTGGTTTGCATGGAGAAGCGGGGCACGCGCGCCCGCGGGGGCAGGGCGCACCCGAATCTCGCAGACAACCTCAGTGGCGGTGAGGCCCGCTAGGAGCACGTCGAGTGTCATGCCGACGTCGAGCCCCGCTCCGTGTGACAGCGGAGTTGCGGCCTCCATCGCCGCCCGCGTCAGACACCGCGTGCGGCTCAGCGGCTGGGAAGGTGACCAGCCGGACGCGCGTGCGATCGCTCCCCGCGCCAGCGCGGAGGCCATTCGCGTCGAACGATCGCCGTGATCGGCAAGGGCCGCAATCGCCAGATCTGCGACGCCCTCGGTCACGGCGGACACGAGCGGAGCCGCTCCGACGGAGTGTTCGCCTAGGCCGCCATCGAGAAGGAGAAAATGGCGCGGCGCCTCGCCCGATTCGTCGCGCATCGCGACGACGGCGGCGCCCGTCTCCACCGAGGCTGATCTGCCCCGACGGTGAGAATGGCGCACAACGACGGCGCCAGCTTCGCGAGCGGTGGCTTGAGTCTGATCCGTCGATCCGTCGTCCACGACGAGAACCAGGTCGACAGCGGGGATCGACAGGGCCCCCCTGACGGTGGCCGCGATCCGTCGCTCCTGGTTGAAGGCCACGATGATCGCGGCGACCGAGCCGCGATCCTTTTCCGCTTCGCGCGCGCGGGAGCCCTTCGACGGAGTGCTCGACGCTCGCTTGGCGGCCACGTCTCCAGCCTACCGAGAGCGACACGCCCGCGCGTCACTCCTGACGACCGTGGCTCGGTCGCGTCCCAAGTGCGAGAGTGGGACTATGCACGATCGAGCCGGTACCGTCGCCCAGCCCCAGGATCTCATCGACGTCGACGCACTTCTTGGCGCGTACTACGATCTCCGGCCCGATCCCGCGTTGCAGAACCAGCGCGTGGCCTTCGGCACCTCTGGCCACCGAGGCTCTTCTCTCGATACGGCCTTCAACGAGGCCCACATCGTCGCGACGACAGCGGCCATCGTCGACTACCGCAGGCGCGAAGGCACCGACGGGCCGCTCTACCTTGGCAAGGACACGCACGCCCTCTCCGGCCCGGCGTGGGAGACGGCTATGGAGGTCCTCGCGGCGGCGGAGGTCGAGGTCCGCGTCGACGCCAGGAAGCGCTTCACCCCGACGCCTGCCATTTCGCACGCAATTCTCGTCGCGAATGGCGCGCTCGATCCCACCGGGCTTCGAACCTCCGGACCGGGGCTCGCGGACGGAATCGTCATCACGCCATCCCACAATCCTCCGCGCGACGGCGGCTTCAAGTACAACCCGCCCCACGGGGGACCCGCCGACTCGGATGCAACCTCATGGATCGCCGCGCGTGCGAACGAGATCCTCGCCGAGGGATTCGGCAGAGTTCCTCGGGTGCAGCTTGCCAAGGCGGTGTCCGCCGAGACGACGCGCTCCCACGACTACCTCGCCGCCTATGTCGCAGACCTCCCCTCCGTCGTCGACCTCGAGGCGATCCGCGACGCGGGAATCCGTATCGGTGCCGACCCGCTCGGCGGCGCGGCCGTCGACTACTGGGGAGCGATCGGAGAGGAGCACGGGCTCGACCTCACGGTCGTCCATCCCGACGTCGATCCGCGATGGGCGTTCATGCCGCTCGATTGGGACGGAAAGATCCGCATGGATTGCTCCTCTCCCCACGCAATGGCGAGCCTCCGTGCGCTCATGGCGGCCGATGCCCCTTATGACATCGCGACGGGAAACGACGCCGACGCGGATCGCCACGGGATCGTCACTCCCGACGGCGGCCTCATGAACCCCAATCACTTCCTCGCTACCGCCATCGCGTACCTCTACGGGGGCGCCCGGACGGCATGGCGGGATGACGCGGCGATCGGGAAGACCCTGGTCTCGTCCGCGCTCATCGATCGCGTCGGACGCGACCTCGAGCGCTCCGTCGTCGAGGTTCCCGTTGGGTTCAAGTGGTTCGTTCCCGGCCTGCTCGACGGTTCGATCGCCTTCGGCGGAGAGGAGTCCGCCGGCGCGAGCTTCCTGCGACGGGATGGACGCGTGTGGACCACGGACAAGGACGGGCTCATCCTCGCCCTCCTTGCGAGCGAGATCTCCGCGAGGACGGGATCATCTCCGGCCGGCCTCCACCGCGATCTCATCGCTCACTTAGGGGAGAGCTGGTACGCCAGAGTGGACGCGCCCGCGACACGGGATCAGAAGGCGGCGCTCGCCGCCCTCTCTCCCGACCGCGTTCGGGCGACGACGCTTGCTGGCGGCCCCATTACGGCGATTCTGACCGCCGCACCAGGAAACGGTGCGGCGATCGGCGGACTCAAAGTGGCGACGGCGGACGCCTGGTTTGCCGCACGACCCTCCGGAACCGAGGACGTCTACAAGATCTACGCGGAGTCCTTCGTGTCCGAGGGTCACCTCGTGCAAGTCCAGGCCGCGGCGGCCGAGGTGGTCTCGGAGGCGCTCGGCCAATAGCGCCGCCTTCCATCGTCTGCAAGGATTGGGGAGGACTCCCGCCTCCGCGGGGAGTCGTCATCGCGAGCAAGGGGAAGCAATGAACGTCAAACGGTTGGGCGCGATCGCCCTCACCGCCGCCCTCGTCCTGGGTCTCGGCGGGTGCGTACGCATCACCTCGGACATCACACTCCACGAGGACGACACCGTCAGTGGCGAGATGGTCGTCGCGATCCAAGAAGGTCTCGGCGAGTCGATGGGCATGACCGACGAGGAGTTCGCCGATTCCTTGAGCGAAGACAACGGCACAGACGAGATGGCCAACGCGACCGTTTCCGCGTACAAGGAGGACGGCTACGTCGGTACCCGAATCACCTTCAAGGATGAGCCCCTCGACTCCTTTAGGGGCGTGGATGGCACCCTCGTGCGCGAGGGCGACAACTTCGTCTTCAAGGGCGACGAGATTGACCAGAGCGAAGCTCCATCCGCTGATTCGGGTGCGATCGCAACCATGAGCATCACGTTCCCCGGCAAGGTGAGTTCGCACAACGGCACCCTGAAGGGTAACACCGTGACGTGGGATCTCCTCACGCAGAGCGAGGCTCCGTACGCAACCGGTTCCGCGATCGGTGGCGGCGGGGGCTCGAGTTCCAGCGCGCTGATCATCATCGGAGGTTTCCTCCTCGTGGCGGTCATCGTGGTCGGGGTCGTCCTGCTCCGGCGCAAGAGCGGCGCGTCTCCGACGGACGAGGCTCCGCCTGAGGCCGAGCCCACCTCGTAGTTCTCGGTACGGCCGGAGGGTCGGATCCGCGGCGTTTGCTCGCCTCGGATCCGACCCTCCGGCCGTTGTCGCGTCTGCGTGAGAGCATGGGGCGGTGTTCGACGACTATCGCACCCTCCTGGGCATACCTGGCGCGACGTCGTTCGTCTTCGCCGGTCTCCTCTCACGACTCGTGGGATCGATGTTCAACATCAGCCTGATCCTCATGATTCAAGCCCAATACTCGTCGTGGGCGATCGCGGGCCGCGTCGCGGCGATCGGTGTCTTCGTCTGGGCTCTTCAGACCGTTCCGACCGCACGCATCGTCGATCGCCTCGGCCAGCGTGTGGCGATGTGGCCCATGGTCGGTCTTCACGTGGTGGGCGTGATCATCGCGATCACCACGGCGATGCTACGCGGCCCCGAGCCCGTCCTCTGGCTCGCGGTGGTCTTCGCCTCCCTTACCGGGCCCCTCGGCTCCCTTACCCGCGCTCGCTGGTCGCACCTCCTCACCAAGGACCAGGAGATCCACGCGGCCTTTTCACTCGAGGGCGCTCTCGACGAAACGCTCTACATCGCCGGGCCCACGCTCGCGACGGTCCTCGCGACGAGCGTTCACCCTGCGGCCGGACTCGTCGTATCGACGACCGCCCTCCTTGTCGGTATGAGTATCTTGCTCCCTCAGACCGCGACGGAACCGCCACCCCGGCGCGGCACGGATGGAGCGAGCCTGGGGCTGCACGTGCCGCGGCCCGTGATCGCGGTGAGCCTCATCGCAATGGCCCTTGGCCTCATGTTCGGCGCCTTCGACATCTCCACCGTGGCCTTCGCGGATCAGCTCGGTCACAAGTCGTGGGCGGGCGCCGCGCTCGGAGTGCTCTCCCTTGGCTCGTTCCTCGGCGGCCTCTGGTACGGCTCAAGGAAGTGGAAGACCCCCCTCGGGCATCGGGTCGTCGTCGTCTCGGTATTGGTCGCCGTCGGCTTCTCACTTCTCGCCGTGCAGCCGAACCTGGTTCTCTTCAGCGCGGTCGGATTCTTCGCTGGCGCAACGATCGCACCCCTTCTCGCGAGCTCTGACAACGTCATCCAGCGCTCCGTGAAGAAGCACCAACTGATGGAAGGGCTTGCGTGGCTGCGGATCGGTATTGGCATCGGCGTGGGGGCAGGAGCCTGGCTGGCGGGTGCCCTGATTGAGGCAAAGAGCGCTCGCGCTGGCCTCACACTTGCGGGGGGAGCGGCACTTCTGGTTGCGGTGACCGCCCTTGCGACGATCCCGTGGCTTCGATTCGTCCGAGGCCAGGACGCAGGGCCGATCGACGCAACGATCGATGCCCCGCCGGTACCACCGCTCTTCTGATCTCACCGCCTCCCGACACGGAGCGATTCGCCACGATACCTTGGCGTGACGTCACGCAATGGAGAAGACGATGCGCGGAAGACTGCTCGTGGCCTGTGTGGCCGGGCTCGCGATCCTGGTGCTCGGAGGGTGCATGCGCCAGAGTGCCTACTACTACATCCAACCGGACGACACCGTCGACGGGACGATCTACATCGCCCTCGATGAGGCCTACGTCAACGCCTCCGATCCGTATCGCGGTACCGGGGCCGACAATATCGCTGCGTCCTTTGCGCACTCCACGATCACGCCGTTCGACAGCGGGACGTGGAAGGGATACCACGTCGACTTCGAGAACGAGCCCGTGGCTTCCTTCTCCGCAGCCGTAGAGGACACGTGGGATGTCCAGATTCTCCAGGACGACAACAACGAGTACGTCATCCGTGGCTACGAGCCGACCTCGGGTGATGACACGATGCGGCAGGCGATGATCAACGGCGACGGCTTTATGCAATTGACGGTGATCTTTCCAGGGACGCTCATCTCCCAAACCGGAGCGAAGGAGTTCTCGGCACCTGCAGAGAAGCCCGGCTGGGCCGCATGGGACCAGTTAACGTCCGCGAATGCACCAGCGGCCCGAGGGAACGGGGGGCTGATTTTCCACCTCATCCCTGACATCGGGCAGATCTTCCTCCCCGGCGGCGATCCGGATCCGCATCCCTCGGCGAGCGTGGCCCCGTCGGCGGTGCCAGATCCGGTCGTCACGGCGGTCATCACGCCTAGCCCCGGGGATACGTCGTCTGCGAGCATGAGTCCGGGCGCGAGCCTCAGCCCCAGCCCGACGATCTCAGCGGTCGCCGCCCCCGTGGGCGAGTCCGATTCGAACATCCCCCTCTGGGTGTGGATCGTGGGGGCGATACTGCTCGCAGCCCTCGCGGGCCTCGGAGGACTCCTCGTCGCGACGGCAAAGAGCCAGAAGGTGACGCCTCCTCCGGTGACCTCACCGGACGGACCCGCCGCAGTGCCACCCACCGCGAAGGCCTCACGGACACCGAAGACGAAGCCTGAGACCCCGGAACCCGAGGACTGACCTCGCGCAGGATGACCGGAGAGGAGGGGGCGGGTGAGTCACACCCGCTCCCTTTTCTCCCCTTTCCCCGTCCCCAATCACTCGCGCAAGAATCCCGTGTAGCGCTACCGTTGAGGGAGTGATCGAAAGGTACTCCATGTTGCGCAGAACTGCACTCGCCCTCATCGCCCTCACCACCGTCGCCGTCCTGACAGGATGCCTCCGGCAGGACGCCACCTACACGTTGAACGAGAACAACACGGTCGATGGCACAATCGTCCTCGCCCTCGACGAGGACTTCACGACCGGATCCGAATCGGGAATGGACGCCGATGGGGTCGCAGCAGGATTCCTACACGCCACCGTTACCGACCTTGGTGAACCGGGATGGATCGGTGACCGGATCACCTTCACCGGAGAGCCGATTGCGACCTTCGCGGCCGCTACCGAACACTGGGAGATCGAGGTTTCGCGCGTCGGCACACAATACGTGGTGACGGGAGCCGCGATCGATCCTAGCGAGGAAGCGTCCAAGCAGACCGTGACCGACGAGGGCGGCTCTATGACTCTCAAGGTCACGTTCCCCGGGGCCGTCGCGGAGCACAACGGTACCCTCAATGGCCGTACCGTCACATGGAATATCCTCACGCAGCCCACGGCGCCCTATGCGCGCGGAAGCGCCGTTCCCCCCGCCCCCGCGCCCGCGCCCGATCCCGATCCCGTCGTGACTGTGGTCATTACGCCGGCTCCCGCCGCCTCTCCGGTGTCGAGTCCGGCGGCAAGCCCGTCGCCGAGCCCGTCGTCCACCGTGCTCGCCGACTCGCCAGGGTCGGACGATAGCGCGATCCCTGTGTGGATCTGGATCGTCGGCGGTGCGCTCCTCATTGCCGTGGTCGGCCTTGGCTCCTTCCTTCTTGCCTCGAGAGGCGCCGTCGGACGGGTCGCCGCTCCTGCTCCTGCTCCTGCTCCCGCTCCTGCTCCTGAACCGGAGCCCGAACCGGAGCCGTCGGTTCCCACGACGAAGCCCACCCCCAAGGTCAAGCCCAAGCCCGCTCCCAAGGCCAAGCCTCCGGCGACGGAGGACTAGCAGCCACCGCAGTTCGCGGACCTCGCGGCCAGTGATTGCCGCTGCTTCGTCGATCCTTGCCGCCCTCCGGGGCTACTCCTGCAGTCTGCATTATCTGCATCGTGGGACTAACGTCCTTGCATAGTCTGCAATAACGGCATAGTCTGCGTAGCATGAAGACTCTGCAGGATGCATCCCCGGGTGGTCTCCTTTCCGCCGAGGACGTCGAATCCCTGCTCGGGATCGACAAGTCCACCGTCTACCGCATGGCCCAGGACGGTCGTCTCCCCGCGATCAAGGTTGGACGCCAGTGGCGCTTCCCGACGGAGCCCATTCGCGCCCTCCTGAACGGTGCCGGCGTCGATCTGCCTACCGCCCCGTCGCGTGCCCGAGCGTCGGAGCCGACCGACCTCTCCCCCGCCAAAGGAGAGCACCTTCAGCCGATCATCGATCTCGCCGCCGAACTCCTCGGCGTGATGATGGTCATCACCGACATGGATGGCAATCCCACCACCGCCGTGGCGAACCCGTGCTCGTGGTTCGCCGCGCGTCAGGACGATCCCGACGTGCTCGAAGCATGCATCGAGGACTGGCGTGCCTTTGCGGGCGAACAGGCCTTCGCTCCGGCTTTCCGCGAGGGACCTCACGGCTTCGAGTGCGCTCGTGCCCTCGTGCGCGAAGGCAACCAGCTCGTGGGAATGGTCCTCGCTGGCGGAGTCGCCCCCGGAGATGTGCCCCCCGAAGGACCCCGGGACGTGTCGGACGGCCTGTACCACCTGACGGCAGCAGACCGCGCCGTCCTCCTCGCCGCGCTCCCGCGCGTCGCGGCCACCATCTCCCGGGTCGCGTCGCGGCTCGGATCCACCCCAAGGAGCGAATGATGCGCAAGCTGCTCGTCATCGGCGCCGGCACGGCCGGCGTCATCACCGTTAACAAGATGCGCAAGAAGCTTCCGCACTCCGAGTGGGAGATCACGGTCGTTGACCCCGCCGAGACCCACGACTACCAGCCGGGATACCTCTTCCTCGCCGTAGACATGTACACGCCGAAGAAGGTCGGGAAGCCCCTCGCGAAGCTGATCCCCAAGGGCGTGACCCTCATCAAGGGTGCCGTTCAGGACATCAAGCCGACCGAGAACTCCGTGATCCTTGCCGATGGCACCGCGCTTGACTATGACTACCTGGTGATCGCGACGGGCACGACCCCGCGGCCCGACCAGACCCCCGGAATGGACGGGAGCCTCTGGCACGACTCGGTGCACTCCTTCTACACGTACGAGGACGCCCTCGCCCTGCGCGACAAGCTCGCAACCTTCGAGGGCGGCAAGGTCGTCGTCCACGTGACCGAGATGCCGATCAAGTGTCCGGTCGCCCCGCTCGAGTTCGCGTTCCTCGTGGAGGCCTACTTCGCCAAGCGTGGTATCCGCGACAAGGTCGAGTTGACCTACGTGACCCCCCTCCCAGGAGCCTTCACCAAGCCCATTGCCGCTGCCGCGTTCGGAGACATGCTGGGCAAGCGCGCCATCGCGGTCGAACCTGACTACATCATCGAGCGCGTGGACGAGGACGCGAAGGCGATCTTCTCGTACGACGAGCGCGAGGTGCCCTTCGACCTCCTTGTGACGATCCCGCTCAACATGGGTGCGGACTTCGTGGGAAGGTCGGGACTGGGCGATGAACTCAACTTCGTCTCCGTCGACAAAGGCACGCTTCTGTCGACCAAGTTCGACAACATCTTCGCCATTGGGGACGCGACGAACGCGCCCACCTCGAAGGCCGGCGCCGTCGCCCACTACGAGCTTGATCTCTTCCCTGAGAACTTCCTCCAGCTGATCGCGGGCAAGGAAATGACCCACATCTTCGATGGTCACGCCACGTGTTTCATCGAATCGGGCTACGGAAAGGGCTTGCTCATCGACTTCAACTACGATGTCGAACCTTTGCCTGGTTCCTTCCCGTTCCCGCTCATCGGTCCGATGCGCCTGCTGAAGGAGTCGCGGCTGAACCACCTTGGCAAACTCGCTTTCCGATTTGCCTACTGGTGGCTCCTGCTACCCGGACGCTACCTGCCCATCTCCCCCTACCTGTCCATGCGAGGCAAGCGGCGCCCCGTAGGAAACTAGTTGCCACTCCACGAAAGGAATGAGTCATGCCAACGCAAGACATGCTCGGACGCGAGATCCACGTCGACGAGGAGGGTTTCCTCACCGAGTACGACGAATGGGACGAGAAGTTGGGCGCCGAGCTCGCGAAGAACATCGGCGTCGAGATGACGGACGAGCACTGGAAGGTCATTACGTTCCTACGTCAGGACTACAGCGACCAGGGAACGACCGCCACGACGCGACGCGTCGACGCCGTAGGTGGCTTCCCCGTGAAGCTGCAGTTCCAGCTGTTCCCGAAGAAACCGGCCAAGAAGATGGCCTACATCGCGGGGCTTCCCAAGCCCGCTGGCTGCGTCTAGGACGCGGAGAGGACTGAATCATGGCTGACAAGAAGCCCATCGTCCCCAACTTTGGGAGCGACGAGCCCTCAGGACGCAAGATGGCGATCATCTGCTCCAAGGGCAACCTCGACATGGCCTACCCCGGACTCATCCTCGGCAACGCCGCGCTCGGGGAGGGAGTCGAGGTGCACCTATTCTTCACGTTCTGGGGCTTCGACATGATCCACAAGAAGCGCCAGAAGAAGTTGAAGTTCAGCCCCGTGGGCAACTTCGCGATGCACCTACCTATCGGTGGAATCCGCATGCCGCAGTGGCTCGCGTGGATCCCCGGTATGCAGCCCTTCGCAACGTGGTACCTCCAGCATGAGATCGATAAGCTCGAGGTGCCGACGGTCCCTGATTTCCTCGACCAGATCAGCGCATCGGGCGGCCATCTCTGGGGCTGCAAGATGAGCGCCGACATGGGTGGACTCACGATGGACGACCTGCGCGATGACGTCGAGGACATCATCACCGCGGCCGACTTCATCGAGATGACCGAGGGGGCGCAAGTCCTATTCATCTAGTTCGTCGGTGCGCCGTCCATCCCCCCTTTCGGCGCGCCGCTAGGCCAGCCGATCTCGATCGCCAGCACCGTCGGCCCGGCGCTCCCGCGCCGGGCTGACGCCCTTTGGTGCCGCGAGGCGATGGCGGACCAGCAGGTCACGGTCGTTTAGG
>CAZTJX010000012.1:0-16135 GCA_964613755.1 uncultured Demequinaceae bacterium
GGTGCGAACGGTTGATGGGCTCCTCCGCGAGATATCGGAGGGTGTCATTCATCCAGCCCATGTTCCACTTGAAGCCGAATCCCAGGCCGCCCGCGCTCGTCTGCGCCGTCACCCCCGCCCATGCCGTCGATTCCTCGGCGATGATGCTAATGCCGGGGCAGTGCCGGTAGCACGTCGCATTGACCTCCTGGAGGAAGGTGATCGCGTCGAGATTTTCGCGGCCACCGTGGATGTTCGGGCGCCACTGTCCCGCCTTGCGCGAGTAGTCGAGGTACAGCATCGAGGCGACGGCGTCGACGCGGAGCCCGTCGATGTGAAACTCCTCGAGCCAGTAGAGGGCGTTCGCGACGAGGAAGTTCCGTACCTCGGGACGACCGTAGTCGAAGACGAGCGTGCCCCACTCCGGCTGTTCGCCCCTCAGCGGATCGGGGTGTTCGTACAGGGGAGTGCCGTCGAACCGTGCGAGCGCCCACTCGTCACGGGGGAAGTGCCCGGGGACCCAGTCGAGAAGCACGCCGATGCCGGCGGCGTGGAACGCGTCGACGAGCGCACGGAAGTCATCCGGTGTCCCGAATCGGGCGGTGGGGGCGTAGTACGAGGTGACCTGGTATCCCCACGAGCCACCGAACGGGTGTTCGCTTACGGGCATGAATTCCACGTGGGTGAATCCGGCGTCCTTCACGTATTCCACAAGGTCCTTGGTGAGCTCGCGGTACGACAGTCCGGGTTTCCATGAGCCCAGGTGAACCTCGTAAACGCTCATCGGCTCCTGGTGGGGGGCGCGCCGTTCGCGCGCCTCCATCCACGCGTCGTCCGCCCACGCGTGGCTCGTCTCGGAGACGATCGAGGCGGTTTGCGGCGGAGCCTCCGTCGCCCTCGCCATTGGATCGGCCTTCTGCTGCCAGTGCCCGTCTCTCCCGAGGACTTCGAACTTGTATCGGGTGCCCGCGCCGACGCCGGGGACGAAGAGCTCCCAGACTCCCGTGGATCCGATGACCCTCATCGTGTGGGAGGCGCCCTGCCAGTGATTGAAGTCGCCGGCGACTCGCACGACCCTAGCGTTGGGTGCCCACACCGCGAACGCCGTGCCCTCGACATCCCCAAGGACGGAGGGGAAGTGCCTGACGTTCGCCCCGAGCGAGCCCCAGAGGCGCTCGTGTCGCCCCTCGTGGATGAGGTGGAGGTCTAGGTCGCCGAGTGTGGGAAGGAATCGATACGGATCATCCTGAACCAGCTCGTCGGCGTCGTAGGTCACGTGCACGCGGTAGTCCGGTGGCTCCGCAGCCTCGACGTTCGCTACCCAGATTCCCTCGTGCTCATGAGTTGCCTCGAATGTTCCGTCCAGGGTCTCGATGCTCACGGCGCTTGCGAGCGGTCGGAGTACGCGAATCGAGACGCCCCCCACGCCATCGGAGTGCGCGCCGAGAACGGCGTGCGGCTCGTGGTGCATGCCCGCCGCGACCTCGGCGAGTAGGGCGGGATCAATCTTCCTCGGCACGACCTACCACCAGCCCGTCGAAGGCACGCGGCTCCTCATGGGAGCCTCACGGCGGCGACGTGGGCCATGACGGTTGAGGGACCGTGCTTGACGTAGAAGGATTCGCCCCAGTGGTACGAGTCCCCCGATAGCGCGTCGTCGACCGTGAAGTCGCTACCTTCGGGGAGACCGATGGCGACGGGATCGAACGAGACTGTCGTCGCCTGCTCCGTGTGGGGATCGAACGAAACGGTAACGATGATCGCGTCCGCCTCGCCCGTGGGAGACTCTGCCGCCGAGACATATCGGGAGAAGCACAGTATGGCGGCATTGTCCGTGGGATGGACGGTGAGTCCACGCATGCGCCGAAGTGACGGGTGTGCGCGGCGAGTCTCGTTGAGCGCCGTGAGGAGAGCTGAGATACCGAGGTGCCTCGCCCTCGCCCACTCGCGTGGCTTGAACTCGTACTTCTCGTTGTCGATCTGCTCCTCGACACCGGGTCGGGCAACGTTCTCGACGAGTTCATAGCCCGAGTAGATACCCCACGATGGCGAACCCGTCGCGGCGACGATAGCGCGGGCGGCAAAGATCGGCACTCCGCCCGACTGCATGTCCGGCGTGAGGATGTCATGGGTCGTCGGCCAGAAGTTGGGGCGCATGAAGTACGAGCTCGGTCCCGCCAGTTCGGTGAGATACTCTCCCATCTCCGTCGCCGTCGGCCGCCACGTGAAGTACGTGTACGACTGGTGGAATCCAATCTTGGCTAGGTTGTGCATCATTGCCGGAACGGTGAAGGCCTCGCTGAGGAAGATAACGTCGGGGTGCGAGGCTCGAACGTCGGCGAGCAGTTGCTCCCAGAATGGCAGGGGCTTGGTGTGGGGGTTGTCGACGCGAAAGGCCGTGACGCCCGCGTCGATCCACACCTGGAGGACGGCCCGAATCGCGGCGTAGATCCCCTCGGGGTCGTGATCAAAGTTGAGGGGAAAAATGTCCTGATACTTCTTTGGGGGGTTCTCCGCGTAGGCGATGGATCCGTCGGCGCGTACCCCGAACCACTCGGGATGGTCGGTTACCCACGGATGGTCGGGTGAGCACTGAAGCGCGAGATCGAGCCCGACTTCCAGGCCGGACCTCTTCGCCTTGCCTACGAACGCCAGGAAATCCGTCATCGTCCCAAGCTCCGGGTGGATGGCGTCGTGTCCGCCGTCGTGGGAACCGATCGCGTACGGGCTGCCGGGATCACCCGGCAGGGCATCGAGCGAGTTGTTGCGGCCCTTGCGGAACGACGTTCCGATCGGATGAATGGGAGTGAGGTAGACGATATCGAAGCCCATACGTGCGATCGCGGGCAGCCGCTTGGCCGCGGTGGCGAAGGTTCCCGAGGTCCACGCCTTGGTCGCCGGGTCGTAATGTGCGCCCTCGGAGCGCGGGAACATCTCGTACCACGCGCTGACGAGGGCTCGCTCGCGATCGACGCGCAGGGGGTAGTCCGCCGACCGCGTCACCCACTCCCTCAGGGGCGCGCGTGCCAGCAACGCTCGCACTTTTTCGCTTATAGCAGCGGCGAGACGCGCCTCGGGATCAAGGCGGTCATCTCGCAGGGCGGCAATGGCGCCGGAGAGGAGCCGCGCCTGTGCGGGGGTTCGATGAACCTCCTCGGCCGCACGCTCCAGGACGGCGACGCCCTCGGAGAGTACAAGCTGGATGTCTTGTCCTGCGTGGAGCTTGACCTCCGCGATCTCGAGCCAGGTCGTCACGGGATCCGACCAGGCTTCGACGGCGAACACGTAGTCGCCCGGCGCCGCGGGGATGGTGGACGCGCGATACAGGCTCAGGCCAAAGTCGGCGCAGGGCATGGGCGACGACACGACGACACCGTCCGGCCCGGTGACCACCAGGGTGGCACCCACAGCGTCGCGCCCCTCGCGAGCGATGGTCGCCCATACGGGCACGGCCTCGCCTACGACGGCCTTTGCCGGCCACCGTCCCTCTTCGAGAGAGGGGCCCACTCCGACGATCGGAATGCGTCCAATCGAGGGCTGCGGGGCGGAGGCCATGGTTCGAAACTACCCGGCGCGGGGGGTCACGGGGAACTCGGGGTTGCCTGGCTCACACCTGCGTGACGTGACGGATACGTGAGACAGGTAGCCTCCTGCCGTGAAACCTCGTGCACGCGTCACCGTGCGCACCGTGCTCTCCACCAATCTAGGCGGTCTTGAGAACCTTGCTCGGAACCTCCGGTGGTCCTGGCATGCGCCAACGCGCAGCCTCATTTCCGGCCTCGATCCCGACTCCGGGGCGCGCCTCGTGTGGTGCACGGATTCGGCTCGATGAGTCAGGGCCGTGGGGTTGTGCGGTCCGAGTCGTGCCTCGGCATCCTCTTCTCACGTCGGTGGCCGGTCTACGGCCCGTGACTCAGGTGTAGGGGGCTTGTTTGACGCTACCCTGGGCTCATGAGAGGTCTCATGCGCGCCGCTCTCGCGCTGGTCACCGCCGCTGGCGTGCTCGCTCTCGCGGCGTGCGGCAGCGGGCCGAGCGCCGACGAGACCGCGGCCTGGCAGGACTTCTCCCAGTACCGGCAGGAACAACACAGTGCCACGCCCGTTCAGGGACCCAGGAGCGTGAAGGAGTACGTGCTCGGGGCGGCCGGGGGGTACGCCTCTCGGTACGACGGGGCCGACTCGATCCTCGCGGGGAAATTCACGGGAGCGAAGACCACGACGGACCTGGCGACCGGGAAGACGGATGTCTTCGCCACCTTCTCGATCCACCAGCCCGTCATGGGCCAGTTGACCGGATCGGTCGGCATTCACATCGGCGATGCGGCGCCCGGCGTCGACATGGACAGCGCGGTTCGTGGGGCTGGCAACGCCGTGGTGTTCCTCGTCAACGATGGCGGGATATGGCGCCTCTCGGACGGGCTGTATTCCATCTGCCCCACGGACAAGGATGGGCGACTGTCCATACCCCTCGTCTCCGTAGACGCTCAGTCCGCTTACCTCTCGGGCGTCATTGACGTCGTCGATATCCAGGCACTGCTCATCGCGGGGGCGCACGATCCTGGCGGGATCCTCGACGGCGGGAACTCGGGTGTCAACGATACCCAGCAGGACCTGATCGACAGGGCAAACGATCTCGCCGGCTAGCCGGATGAGGGGTCGCTGAAGTACAGGCGCATCGACAGGGAGTCCACGTCCACCGTCGATCCTGGCGCGATGGCGTCTCCGCCCCGCAGCGCTCGTGCGTCGTCCGGCTCTGGAGACTCCCAGGCGCTATCCCAGGAGAGTCTCCATGCCGCCCCGCTATCGGCGGGGATCGTTACGGACGTAGGCGAGCCGTAGCCGTTGATGACAAGGAGGGCGTCTGGCCCCTCGCGGTGGGACCTCATCATTTGCAGTACTCGCGCGGAGGAATCGTGCCACCACTGCTCGGACTCGCCGTGGCCAGAACCCGCGAACCATGCGAGGTCGTCGCGGCGGGATGCGTCGCGATCGCGGCCCTCGTAGAAGGTCGTCGGACGCAGAACCGGGTTCTCCCTCCGTAGGCGCAGGAGGTAGGCCACCGTGGCGTGGAGGGACGATTGCCACGTCTCGAGCTCCCAGTCGACATACGAGATCTCGTTGTCCTGGCAGTACGCGTTGTTGTTTCCCTGCTGGGTCCTGCCGACCTCGTCCCCCGCGACGATCATGGGGACCCCGGCCGAGAGCAGGAGTGTGCCGAGGAGGTTGCGGGCGGTGCGGCGCCTAGCGGCGCGAATGGCGTCGTCGTTGGTTGGGCCCTCTACGCCGTGATTCCACGAGCCGTTGTTCGCCGACCCATCGGCGCCCTCTTCGCCGTTCGCCTCGTTGTGTTTGTCGTGGAATGAGGTGAGGTCGTGGAGCGTAAAGCCGTCGTGTGCCGTGACGAAGTTGATGGAGGCGACGGGTCCCCGCGAGAGGGGCGGATCCCCGTGGCCGAAGATGTCAGATGACCCAGCGAGTCTCGTCGCGAGATCCTGCACACCGTGGCCCGGCTTCTTGCGGAGGGCCCTCTCGGCGTCGGTGAGCCAGAAGGTGCGGACGGAGTCGCGGAAGCGGTCGTTCCACTCGGCCATCGGGGGAGGGAACGAGCCGGTCTGCCACCCGCCATGTCCGAGGTCCCACGGCTCGGCGATGAGCTTGGCGCCCCCGATGATCGGATCCGCGGTGATGCCGACCAGGAAGGGGTGCTTGGTCTCGAATCCGTTCCCCGTTCTCCCCAGGGTGGCGGCTAGGTCAAACCGGAACCCGTCGACGCCGTACTCGGTCACCCAATATCGAAGCGAGTCGAGCGCCATCTGGACGACGCGCGGTTCGCCGAAGTCGAGCGTATTTCCCGTCCCCGTCGTGTCGTCGAGCACTCCCGGCTGGCCGTCGAGGTGGCGGTAGTAGGCGCGATTGTCGAGGCCCCTCCACGAAACCTGGCGCCCGCCCGCGCCTCCCTCGCACGTGTGGTTGTAGACAACATCGAGGATGACCTCGATTCCGGCGTGGTGGAGCGCAGCGATCGCGGAGCGAAGCTCGTCCGCGACCGCCTGGGGACCCTTGGCGCGAGCTGAGGCCGTGGCATACGTCGCGTGTGGCGCGAAGAACCCGAGAGTGTTGTAGCCCCAGTAGTTCTCCAGGCCCAGGTGCTCGAGGTGCGCCTCGCTAGCGAACGCGTGAATGGGGAGGAGCTCGAGGCTCGTGACGCCGAGGCCCTGGAGGTACCGGATGACCGAATCGTGCCCGAGCGCCGCGTAGGTCCCCCGTTTCGACTCCGGGACCTCGCGCATCTGCCTGGTGAGACCCTTGACATGGGCCTCGTAGATGATCGTGTCCTCCCACGGAATCCTCGGACCGGGATCCCCCGGCGTATTGGGTTGGGCGAGTACGACCCCGCGCGGGACGAAAGCAGCCGAGTCCAGGTCGTCATCGCGGCTGAGGATTGCCGCGGCGCCCTCCGCCGATTCGCGGGAAATCGTGCCCTCGATACCCCGGGCGTACGGATCGAGGAGGAGCCGGGCCGGGTTGTAGACGTGGCCCTGGCCGGGATCCCACGGGCCCCTCGCACGGAAGCCGTAGCGCTGTCCCGCCTTGATACCGGGTACCCATGCGTGCCAGGCCCCCGCCTCCGGCCCCACGAGCGGAACCCGGCTCTCCTTGCCCTTCCTGTCGAAGAGGCATAGATCGACACCCGTCGCGTGAGGTGCCCAGACAGAGACCGAAGCACCGGCGGCACCGAGGTGGACGCCGAGTCGATGGGGGGTCGGGCTCGGGGCGGTGAGCATGGCAACCATTGTCCCCCGGGGCCGGGCCTGCGAGGCTACGGCGCGACGCGAGACGCCGCAGACGCGACGCCGAGCCAGGTTTCGGGTGTGGCGCAGCCGCCCCAGCCGAGCAGGGGCCTGCCTGCCGTCACCCAGAGGGCAGGCACGCGCCTCCGATACCGGGAGCCCGCGAGGAGGAATCCCGCGTCGACCTCAAAGAACTGGGGGTGGACGGTGGCGAGGGAGAGCCCCTCGTCGAGGGTGAGCGGACTGCGTGACGTCCGTGCGAGGGCGACGATCGCGTCATCGGGGGCGATCTCTCGCAAGGTATCGCCGCGATCGACCTCAAGGATCAGGTAAGCGTCCGCGTCGGGCACCTCGAGGTCCGAGAGATCCGCGTAAGCGTCGAGCTCGTCGCGGTGCCCCCGGTCGACGACGCCCTGGTTGTCGTGGCCCGGGACGCGGAGCGCGGGCACGCGAACGTCGGGCCCGACGAGCCGAGATGTGATCGTCACCGCGAAGGGGGAATGCCCGGAACTCGTCCTCACCGCAAGCCCGTCGGCGACGGCGCGATCGAGAACGGCTCGGAGGGGCTCGAGGCGTTCCCGGAACTCGGATTCGGTCAGGTCGGCGAGGTCGCCGTAGCCCGCCGCGACGTACGCATCGACCTGGAGAGTGAAGAGAGCCTGCGCTTTCGTCAGAGCGTCCATGGCGCTCCTCTCGCGCATCGTGCCTCCTTCCAGAGAACGGCTGGCGCATCCGTGCCGTTCCCCTTTCTCTGTACAGTGGCCGGATGCGGATTCTGGTGTGCGTGAAGCACGTGCCCGATCTCCAGCTCCCACGTTCGTTCACGGACGGCCGTATGACCCGGGGCACCGAGGATGGCATGAATGAGCTCGACGAGCACGCGGTGGAGGCCGCCGTTCGGCTTGTCGAGGAGAGCGGTGGAGAGGTCATTGCCGTCACGGTCGGTGGCCCGGATGCCGGCGCTGCCGTGCGTAAGGCACTGCAGCTCGGGGCGGGGCGTGCGATTCGAGTGACGGACGACGCAATCGCGGGCTCGGACGTGTTCGGAACCGCCCGCGTTCTTGCGGGTGTGGCACGCGTCCTGGAGGGGGAGTCGCGCCTCGACCTGATCGTGACGGGAATGGCCTCGCTCGACGGGCTGACGTCGATGCTCCCATCGGCGCTTGCCGTCGAGCTCGGCTGGCCGCAGTTGACCCTCGCGTCCTCGCTCGAGGTCGGCGACGGCCGCGCGCGCATTGAGCGTCACCTCCCCGAGGCTCACGAGACCCTCGAGGCCGGTCTTCCCGTCGTCGTCTCCGTGACGGACGAGGCGAACAAGGCCCGGTACCCGAACTTCGCGGCGATCGTCGCGGCGCGCGAGGCGGAGATCGAGGTCTGGGACCTCGCCTCGATCGGCATCGATCCCTCGACCGTAGGTGAGGTGGGTGCCCTCACGCGGGTGCTCAATGCGACCCCACGCCCCCCGAGGCGCGATCGCCGCGTCGTGACCGACGCGGGGGAGGGCGCTGAGGCGCTTGCCTCCTTCCTCGTCGAACGGGGGTTCGCGTGATTGGCGTCCTGGTGGAGCACGGGTTCGCGGGTGTCGCGCACTCGACGCTCGAGGTCATGGCGGTGGCCCGCGCGCTCGGTAGGCCGGTCGCGGTCTGGCTAGGCGTGCCGCCATCGGCGGACGATGTCGTGGCCCTCGCCGCGCACGGAGCGGCCGAGATCAGGGTTGTCACGATGGGGTCTCAGGCGGGCGTCGCGTCCGCAGCCTCCGCCACGCTCGTCGCGGCGGCCGACGACCTCTCCGTCGTCCTAGGGGTCTCGACCTTCTCCTCGAAGGAGATCGCGACGCGGTTTGCGGCCATCGTGGGCGCGGGGATGGTCGTCGACGCGTTGTCCGCCACGTTCGTCGACGGCCGCATCGAGACGGAGCAGGCCGTCCTCACGGCCACGTGGCTCGTCCGCACCAGGATCGAGGCCGATCGCGCGGTGGTGCTCCTCCGCCCGAACTCCGCCAGGGCCGAGGTGGCTCCCACGCCCGGCGAGGCTCGTGTCGTCACGATCCCCGCCCCCGACGCCCCGCCAGCCGAGACGCTCGTCGCCCGTCGCACCGTCCCGAGGGAGGGCGTTCCGCTCGCGGAGGCGGCCGTCGTCGTGTCCGGTGGCCGGGGAACCGGGGGAGACTTCGGTCCCGTGCGGGAGTTCGCAGAGGTTCTCGGCGCTGCGGTGGGAGCCTCGCGGGATGCCACGGACGAGGGGTGGATCGGTCACGAGCACATGGTGGGCCAGACGGGGGTCACGGTTTCTCCCGCGCTCTACGTCGCATGCGGGATCTCGGGGGCCGTGCATCACCGCGGCGGGATGCAGGGCGCGGGGACGATCGTCGCGATCGATACGGATCCGGGCGCACCCATCTTCGACATCGCCGACCTCGGCATCGTCGGGGATATCTTCGAGGTTCTCCCGCAGGCGATTTCCGCGCTCCGGGCTCGTCGCTAGGACTCTGCGCGCCGAGGTGTCTCTGCCATCACGAGCCGCGAGACTGCGATCGCCGCCTATTGCTCGTGCCTTAGCCGTCGTGTCATGAGTCCTCTCCCGGTTCTCCTAACGAACGACGGTATGTCAGGATTGCGGGCACATCACCGCATTGTGGTGCGAATCACCGAGACCGTGTCGACACGGGGACTGCGCCGGGAACGGGTCGCGCTACGGGATAGGCCTTGCTGGGCTGGGAGTAGTGATGGCTGGGGCTGGGGGTCGCGGTGAGCGAGCCCGGCGCGACGAAGGTATCGTGCGCCGCTCTCTCGTCGGAGACGATGGTCGCCGCTGTCGAGCCGGCGAGCGCGATCGCAAGCACCGCGCAACCGACAAGCCACCAGTCTCGACGCGGTCGGTCGTCGCGGCTCACGGTTGGGCTCCTCCTCCGGGGAGGCGCGGTGGCGCGTTGCACCCCTGCCGCTAGCCCCTTGGTGCTCCTGAGGCTACGGCGAGTGTCCGGCGACTTCTCGATGAGCGCGCTCACATGTGACAGATGTCACATGCGATCGGGGTTTAGGTGGGATCCGAGCGCGGGAGGGCGACGCTGGAGACGCCATATGGCTCCCCGTACAATCGCCGGATGGCCTCGCACTACCTTGACCACGCCGCGAGCACACCGATGCTGGCGAGTGCCAGAGAAGCATACGTCGACGAACGTGGGCGTAGGGGCAACCCGCATGCCCTTCACCGCTCTGGGCGGCTTGCGCGAGCGGTCGTCGAGGACGCGCGGGAGGCCATGGCCCGTGTGCTCGGGGCTCAGCCCTCCGAGGTGCTCTTCACCTCAGGGGGAACAGAGGCGGACAACCTGGCCGTCAAGGGCCTGTGGTGGTCGCGACGGTCGGAGGACCCCCGAAGGACGAGGCTGGTGACGACCGCAATCGAGCATCACGCCGTTCTCCACGCCGTTCGCTGGCTTGCCCAGGAGCAGGGAGCAACCGTCGTCTTGCTCCCCGTCGATCGCGAGGGGATCGTCGAGCTTGACGCGCTCGGGGATGAAGTGTCGGCCCATGGCGACGAGATCGCGCTCGTGGCGATGATGGGAGCGAACAACGAGGTGGGGAGCATCCTGCCGTTGGCCGAGGCCGTGGCGATTGCCGCGGATCGCGGAATACCGACGCACTCGGACGCGGTTCAGCTCATCGGACACGTCCCGTTTGACTTCCGCGCCTCCGGACTCGCCACCGCCGCGGCTAGCGCACACAAGTTCGGCGGGCCGGTGGGCGTCGGAGTCCTGCTCGCGCGAAGGGATGTTGCGCTCACCCCTCTCGCGCATGGTGGGGGTCAAGAGCGAGCGATTCGATCGGGGACCCTCAACGCCGCGGGGTTTCGAGCGGCGGCCGTGGCGGCCGTTGAGGCCGTCGAGGCGTCCCCCGGGGAGGCACTGCGTCTCGAAAGCCTCCAGCGGGAACTGATCAACGGCATTCGCGCCATCACGCCAGAGGCCATTCTCTCGGGGCCGGAGCCCGGCGCGCACCGCCTCCCTGGCAATGTGCACTTCGTCTTTCCTGGCTGTGTGGCCGAGTCGATGTTGTACGTGCTCGACTCACATGGCATCGAAGCCTCAAGTGGCGCCGCGTGCACGTCCGGTGTCGCTCAGGCGAGTCATGTGCTGCTCGCCATGGGGCGGACGCCCGACGAGGCCTCGTCGACAATGCGATTCTCGCTGGGCCACTCCTCGACGGGGGAGGACGTGGCCGCGTTGCTCGCGTGCCTTCCGCAGGCCGTGGAGGGCGCGATGCGAGGCGGCGCGCGCGCATCATCGGCGATACCCGCCGCAGAGGTGCCGAGCCGATGAAGGTCCTAGCCGCGCTCTCGGGAGGGGTCGACTCCGCGGTGGCCGCCGCTCGCGCGGTAGAGGCGGGTCACGACGTCGTCGGAATCCACATGGCCCTGAGTCGAAGCCGAGACGAGTTTCGGTCGGGATCGCGAGGTTGCTGCTCGCTCGAGGATTCTCATGATGCTCGTAGGGTCGCTGATCTGCTCGGGATCCCGTACTACGTGTGGGACCTGAGCGATGAGTTTGAGGAGCGAGTCGTCGCGGACTTCCTCTCCGAGTACGCGGCGGGCCGTACCCCGAACCCGTGCGTGCGCTGCAATCAGCACATCAAGTTCGAGGCGCTCCTCGATCGCGCGACGACGCTGGGCTTCGATGCTGTGTGCACAGGACACTACGCTCGGCTTCTGCTGCGCGACGATGGGACGCGGGAGTTGCACCGCGCCGTCGACACGGCGAAGGACCAGTCCTACGTCCTCGCCATCATTGGCGCGGAGCGTCTCGCTCTCGCCATGTTTCCCCTGGGAGAGGCGGCGTCGAAGGCAGAGGTGAGGGAGGAGGCGGTCGTACGTGGCTTGGGGGTCTCCCACAAACCCGATTCCTACGACATCTGCTTCATCGCGGATGGCGACACCCAGGGTTTCCTCCAACGGCGCCTTGGCGGACGATCGGGCGACATCGTTGACGAGACTGGTGCCGTCGTCGGCTCTCACGACGGCGCCTACGCGTTCACCGTCGGTCAGCGCAGGGGCACGCGCCTGGGGATCCCGGCCGCGAACGGGGAGCCCCGCTATGTCACCGCGGTGCAGACCGCATCAAACGTCGTTGTCGTGGGGCCGGAGGAACTCCTGAATATCACGCGTCTTGAGGGCGACGAGGTCGTCTGGCTCGCAGAGGATTGGCCCGCGTTCGACGCCACGCCGTGCACGATCCAGGTACGGGCCCATGGTCAACCCGTAGTGGGAAGCGTGAGGGTGTCTCGCGAACGGATGCACGTCGAACTGGACGAGCCGATGCGAGGCGTCGCTGCCGGTCAAACGATGGTCGCGTACGCGGGAACCCGCGTGCTGGGCCAGGCCCGCGTAGGCGCGACCTCGGCGTCCTAGCGGAGCATCGCGTTGACGTCCTCGAGTTCCGTCACCAGGTCGCTACAGGTCTGGCACGTCCTGAGGTGTGCGGTGACGTACTCGAGATCGCGCCTCGTGAGCGAGCCGCGAACGAAGCCCGCGAGATCCTGGAACACCGACAGGCACGCCGTGTCTTCGACCGCGGCCAGGTGCTCCTGGAGGTAGGCCTGCCGGAGGGCTTCCCGAGCGCGGTAGGCGAGCGCCGCGACGCCGTTGGGCGTCAGCCCGAGCTCGGGCGCGATTTCGGCCGGCGTCTTCTTCTCGACCTCCGTGTACCACAGGACGATCTGCCACCGCTCGGGAAGTGAGCCGAAGGCTTCCGCTACCGTCGAGTGCTCGAACTTGGCGAGGGTGGGGTCAGAGCTCGGCGACACGGGGTCGAGTTTGCGGTCGTGAACCGCCATGTCCTCGCAGGGGCTCATGCGCTCGGATTGGCGTCGGAAGTCTCGCGCCGTCCGGCGGACGACGGTGAACAGATAGGCACGGAAGGCCTCGGTGGGGCCGTTGCCTGCCCGGAGCGCCCGCAGGACGCTCTCGAAGGCGTCGGAGACAATGTCGTCGACGTCGCTGGCGACGGAACTGTAGGCGAAGGCTACGCGGCGTGAGGCGTTGCCGTGACGCTCGAAGAGCACCCGGTACGCGTCGAGGTCTCCCGTGCGGACCGCGAGAATCAAGTCCGCATCGCTCGACTGATCGGTCCAGACCTGGGCCGCGATCTTGTCCATTGTTCTCACCGCCTTCTTCCTTGCTTCCACTTTGATCGTGGACCCATGGGAAAGCGCTTTCAACCCGTGTGGTGGGGTGTGCGTCACAGCCCAAGGCGTAAAGAGACGAGGCCCACAATTCGGGCGTGATCGACGCCACTAGAAAGGGGCTTCCACGGGGTGGGCGAGGGGCGTATGGCTCGCGTGGGCCGAGTATTCGCGACGCGAAGAGTGCGCATGGGGCCGGGCGCTCTAGCGCCCGGCCCCGGCGTCACCTACGTCGTCGAGACCTGGATCTTTCGGGGCTTCGCGGACTCGGCCTTGGGGACGGTCACGGTGAGGAGGCCGTCCCTGTAGGCCGCGTCAACCTTGTCTGGATCGACGCGATCGGGAAGGCGAACGGCTCGGTGGAAACGTCCGAATCGCCGCTCAATCCTGCGGAACCCTTCGGTCTCCTTGTCCGAGTAGAACTCGCGCTGTCCCGCGATGGTCAGCACACTCTCCTCGATGCTGACCTCGACCTCCTCGGGCTTGACGCCCGGGAGCTCGACGTGAAGGGTGAAGCCGTCGTCGGATTCCTCGACGTCGAGGGCGGGGCTGAACGCGCCCGCGAGGTTCGCGTCGGTGTCCCCGAAGACCTGGCGGAACATCCGCTGAAGATCGTCCTGCATGGACACCACTTCACCCACGGGGTTGAGGCGTCGCACTACGTCGCGTGCCATGGTGTGCTCCTTTCCTATGTCGTCCGGGAGGGCGCGTTGGCGCCCATTCCAGGTTTGTGAGGTGGCTCTCGCCGGTGCGGCCGCGGGGTCGTTCGCGCGGGGCCACTGATCTCATTATGCGTCGGAAATCGAAAGAAATCAACCATTCTTGAGTCGAGGGGACTCAAGTTTGGGAAGCCCCCCGAAGGTCACACGCACGTGGTGGAATGGACCCGTGAATGACCCCCGCGCGCGCCACATCGAACTCGTCCAGGCGATCGAGGCCCATCGAGCCGCATACTACGAGCGAGACGCTCCCACGGTCTCGGATGCGGAATACGACGCTCTCGAGCGCGAACTGTGCCAGATCGAGTCCACGCACCCCGAACTCGCCGACGCCGACAGTCCGAGCAGAACCGTCGGCGGCGTCGTCGCGACGGGCTTCGCGTCGGTCCGGCACCGCGAACGCATGATGTCTCTCGACAATGCCTTTGACATCGCCGACATCAAGGCGTGGGAGGAGCGCGTCGAGCGGGCCGCGGGGACACGGGAGTTCGTGTGCGAGCCCAAGATCGACGGGCTTTCCCTTTCGCTCACCTACGAGGATGGCGTGCTTACGCGCGGCGTTACCCGTGGCGATGGAACGACGGGGGAGGACGTCACCGCGAACGTTCGAACGATTGCGGCCTTGCCGGAACGCCTTGAGGGACAGTCCGTTCCCTCGATCGTGGAGATTCGCGGCGAGGTCTACCTGCCGGTGACCGCCTTCGAGGAGCTCAACCTGCGCCTCGTCGAGGAGGGGAAGGCTCCCTACGCCAATCCCCGCAACACGGCGGCCGCATCGCTTCGACAGAAGGACGCGAGCGTGACGGCGACCCGTCCGCTGGCCGTGACGACGTATGCATTCGGCGCCCTCGAGTGGGGCGACGCGTCGCCGGATCCGCGGGCGGCGACCCAGATCGGCGTATATGCCCTCCTCCGGGAGTGGGGCCTGCCCGTCAGCGACCTGGCCGAGGTTCACATGGGCGTCGGCGAGATCGAGGCGTACCTCTCCCGGCTCGAGGCGCGTCGCCACGCCTTGGTGCACGAGATTGACGGCGCGGTCATCAAGGTCAATGACCGCGCGGTCCAGGGTGAACTTGGCGCGACGTCGCGCGCGCCGCGCTGGGCGATCGCCTACAAGTTTCCGCCTGAGGAGGTCACGACCCAACTGGAGGACATCCGCGTCGACATCGGCCGCACGGGGCGCGTGACGCCCTACGGAGTGATGACGCCCGTAACGGTGGCGGGGAGCACGGTGACCTTCGCGACCCTCCACAACGCCCAGGAGGTCGCCAGGAAGGGCGTCCTCATCGGCGACACCGTCGTGCTACGCAAGGCAGGCGATGTCATCCCCGAGATCGTCGCCCCCGTCGTGGCCGCACGGACAGGGATCGAGCGGCCCTGGGTCATGCCGACCTCGTGCCCGAGCTGCGGCACCGAGCTCGCCCGCCAGAAGGATGGCGATGTCGACCTCCGATGCCCCAATTCCGAGGGCTGCCGTGGCCAGATCGTCGATCGGATCGCGTTCATCGGCTCCCGCGGCGCGCTCGACATCGAGGTGTTGGGGGAGAAAGCTGCCGCCGCGCTCGTCGATTCAGGAGTGCTCCTCAATGAGGGTGGACTCTTCGATCTGACGGAGGACGATCTGCGCAGGGTCCCGCTGCTCACGCTCGATCAGGACTCGAAGAAGGACGGCGTCCCGCGTCGGGCGGGGGACGTTTCGGCCAACGGGCTGCGGCTACTCGCGAACCTCGGAGCCGCGAGATCCCAACCGCTATGGCGGGTCCTCGTGTCGCTGAGCATCCGTCATGTTGGCCCTACCGCAGCGCGCGCGCTCGCCGCGGCCTTCGGCTCACTCGACGCTATTCGAGCGGCGGAGCCAGAGGTACTCGCGGCGACGGACGGCGTCGGACCCGTCATCGCGCGCAGCATCGGCGACTGGTTCGGTGTTCCCTGGCACATCCAGATCGTGGATCGCTGGGCCGCGGCGGGAGTGAGGATGGAGGACGAGGTCGGCGCTGTGAGCGACCGCACGCTCGCGGGGCTCACCGTGGTCGTGACGGGCTCTCTCGAGGGCTTCTCTCGAGAGGAGGCTGCCGAGGCGATCGTGTCGCGTGGTGGGCGAGCCTCGTCCTCGGTGAGCGCCAAGACGGACTTCGTGGTCGTCGGCGCCAACGCCGGATCCAAGGCAAAGAAGGCCGAGGAACTCGGAGTCCCTATCCTCGACGAGGCGGCATTCGTCGCGCTGCTTCGGGACGGCAACGCCGCACCCGGCTAGCGGCTCACCACTGGCGTGCCGCGCTGAGTGCGAACTAGTCTGGAAGAGGCACGCGCACGAGGCTTCGAGTTCGGGGGCGAAGGCAATGAGATTTCCCCAGGGTGTCAAGTGGTGGATTCCCGGCCTCGGCCTGCTCGTAGCCGCGACGGCGATCACCGCAGGCTTCGGCTGGTCCGTCTCTCGCGCCACGCACCGCGACGCCGTTGATGCGCTCGC
>CAZTJX010000013.1:0-15153 GCA_964613755.1 uncultured Demequinaceae bacterium
GAGGAATCGTTCGAAGAGCAACCCGTGGGCGACGGCGTCCACGGCCGTCACACCCAGCGCATAGCAGACGGCGGAGTTCGCGGCCGAGCCGCGCCCCTGACACAGGATGTCGTGATCCCGGCAGAACTGGGTGAGGTCGTGAACGATGAGGAAGTATCCGGGGAAGTTGAGCGCCTCAATCACCGCCAACTCGCGATCGATCTGGGCGTACGCTCCCGGCACCCGCTCCGAACCACGCGCACCGTACCGCTCCTGTGCACCGCGATAGGTCAGTTCGCGTAGCCACGACGCCTCGTGGTGCCCCTCGGGAACGGGGTACGGGGGGAGGTCAGGAGCGACGAGGGAGAGGTCGAAAGCAAGCTCGGCGGCGAGCCGCCCCGCTGCCGGGACGGCCTCGGGGTGGCGCCGGTGGATACGGAGCATCTCCTCCGCCGAGCGCAGGTGCGCGCCCGGAGAGGAGGGAAGCCACCCGTCCATGTCGTCGAGGGAGGAGCGCGCGCGGACGGCGGAGATCGCCCCTGCAAGGTCCGCGTCCTTGGGGCTCGCGTAGTGGGCATTCGTCGTGGCCACGAGGGTGAGGCTGGCATCGAATGCGAGGTCGGCGAGGGCATCGTTCCTTTCCGAGTCGTACGGCCCGCCGTGATCGGTGATCTCGACGGCGACGTTCTCCGCCCCGAACAGGGCCGCGAGCCGGTCGAGCTCGCGCCGCGCGGCCGCATATCCGGCGGGCGTCACCGGCGCCCCCTCCGCCCCGAGTGCGCGTCTCACCGCCCCTTTGCGGCACCCCGTCAGCACCAGCCACTCCCCCGCCGCCGCCTCCGCGAGCCCCTCGAGCGTGTAGTGAGCCGCCCCCTTCTGCCCCGTCGCGAGGTGGCCGAGCCCGATCGCCCTGGACAGCCGCGCGTACCCCGCTGGCCCGCGCGCGAGGACGAGGAGGTGGCTGGCCCTCGGATCCGGGATACCGGTCGGCGGGTCGAGGACGGGCGGGCGGCCCTCCTCGGAGACGGCGAGGTGGAGCTCCGCCCCGAACACCGTGGGGAGCCCGACGTCCCGCGCCGCCCCCGCGAAACGCACGATCCCGTAGAGCCCGTCGTGGTCGGTGACCGCGAGGGCGCTCAGGCCCAGGCGCCCCGCCTCCGCCGCCATGACCTCGGGATGGCTCGCCCCATCGAGGAAGCTGAACGCCGTGTGGGCGTGGAGCTCGGCGTACTGGGGTGCGCTCGTCACCGTGCACCCCTAGTCATAGACCGCCTCCAGCGCCCACTCCCCGCCCCGCGTCGCGACGAGCAGCGCCCTCCCGTCGGCCAGCGCCACCTGGAGGTACGCCCTGCGGGACGCGTCCTCGCTCCACCAGCGCTCGACGACGGGCCATGGCCCCGCCCATGCGTCGACGGGGACGGGGACGGATGCCTCTTCTCCCCCCTCTCCAGGCAGGGCAACCCACGTGGGCGGCGCGCTCACGTAGAGGCGCTCCGTCACGACGACGTCCCTGCCCCCCGCGTCGAGGACGCGGACGGGCTCGGGGGCCACGAGGACGGTCGCCGGCGCGGGGTCGGGGAGCTGGCCGGGCCAGGGGCGGTCGACGCGACGCATCGCCGCACCCTCCTGTCCGAATGCGACGAGCGAGGCGCGGTCGCGCGGCGTCCTTCCCCCCTGCTCCGTCGCGACAAGCACCGCCTCCGCGCCCGCGAGGCCCTGGATGCGCTCCATCGCCCGGTGCGCCCGTCCGTCGGCGCCGGAGACGCCGCCCCAGAGGAACGCCTGCTCCGCCCCTCCCCCGATCACGTCCCGCGCGGTCAGGGTGATGGCGGTCAGCGCGGACGCCTCGGGGCCGAGGGTGATCCCGCTCAGCCAGCCCTCCAGCTGCCAGCGGATGCGGTCGGCCATGTGACGAGCGAACGCCCCCTCGCGGGGTCCGACATCCGTGCGCCAGGTTCGCTCGAGCTCCTCGCCTCGCTCCGTGGCGACGGTGATCGATACCCGAAGGCAGCGCACCCCTGCGTCGCGGAGCGCGGCGTCCAGGAGCCCCGCGACGTGGCTCGCGACGAAGGCCGCCTGCTCGACATTGCTCGGAGGATCCTCGAAGTCGTACCTCACGGCGATGTCCTGCTCGGTTCGCCTCAGGACGGGCGGGAGGAGGTCCCCGCCCTCAGCGAGCCGGTGCGCCCACGCGCCCGTGGAACCGAAGCGCGCGAGCACGTCGCCGAACGATAGCGCTGCGAAGTCCCCGAGGGTGCGGATGCCGAGCCGATCGAGCACCCCCACGAGGTCCTCGACGGCAGAGAGGTGGCGGCGCTCGACGGCGACGTGGGTGAGGGTCGAGGCGGGAAGCGGGGAGAGGTAGGCGGAGGACTCCCCTGCCGGAACGACGAGGCTCCCCCTGGCGGCCTCGACGGCGGCGAGGAGGCCGTCGGCGATCCCCACATTCACCTCGGCACCCGAGCGCTCGGTCGCGGCGACGACGAGCGCCTCGACGAGCGCCTGCTCGCCCCCGTGGAAGCGCGAGGCACCATCGGCGGGGATCATCAGGAGGCCGGGGCGCGTCACCTCGACCCCAGACACCACTTCCTCCGCCCCGAGCGCGACCTCCTCGAACGCGCGGGCGTCGCGCCCCTCGTCATGAGGCAGGATCGCGAGCTCGGGGCAGGCGCGCTGAGCCTGGCGCTTGCGCATGCCGCGGCGCACCCCTGCGGCGCGGGCGGCGGCGGAGACGGCGAGCATGCCGCGCCCGTGGAGAACGGCGGCGGGGGTCTCGGCGCCGAGGCCCGCCTGGCCCATCGCGGCGACGACGGGCCAGTCGGGGACCCAGAGGGCGGCCCTGCGCACGGGAGGTGCGGGATCTGCGCCGGCACCCACGCCTCTCGTCCCCGCCTTGCTCGCGCGGGCCGCGCTCATGCCAGCCTCAGCCCGTGCCTCGCCTGGGCCACCCGACCGGGGAAGGCCGCCTCGTCGGCGTCGAGCACAACCTCCACCTCGTCCGCCGCGCCCAGATGGCGCCCCGAGCGGGCGACGGCGAGGCTCCTCGACCGCAGGCGCCCATCCCCCGCCCCGAGCCCCGACCACGATGCCCGGGCCACCGTGAGGGACACGTGAGCCCCCGCCCACGGCCCCGCGCTGAGGAGCACGACACCACGCTCGCGAGACCTGGCCGCGAGACGCCTCCGATCCGCATCGCCGAGCGGGAGGCGAGGTCCCAGGACGACCACGTCCATGCCGTCGATGCACGCCCCGACGACCGTCGCGGCCTCCGCCCCCGGGTGGGGGACGAGGGCGAGGCGAGACAGGTCAATCCCGCGCCTCGCGGCCGCGACCACCCCCACCTGGGGCATGCCGACGATTGCCGTCCACGACCCCTCGCGGGAGGCCCGAGCGAGGAGGGCGAGGACGAGCGAGGTGGACCCCTCGACGGAGACGACGGTTCCTCGGCGGAGCGCCCCGCCGGGCAGGAGTCCGGCGACATCGTCGGAGACCGGGAGGGCGCGGGCGGGCGGCAGGGATGCTGCCTGCAGGGACGAGGACGTCGAGCCGGGCGCCGATGTGGTCACCTCGACGTCCCTGACGATCCCGAGGCGCCCCTCGGCGCCCGCGAGCAGGCTCCGCGCCAGCACGAGCCGCTCCAGGGCCGCGCCCTCTGCGGGAGAGGTCGCCGGGGCCGTCATGGGTCCTCCGATGGGTGTCAGGGCCTCGCTCGATGATTCGAACGTATGTTCGATTATCTCACGAAATCCCGACACGGGAACATCGGATTTTCAGTCGTGGGAGCGCCGTAGAGGCCCTAGGACGCGGGCCGAGTCGCCCAGAAGGCCACGGCGCTCGCCGCGGCTACGTTGAGCGAGTCCACACCGGCCGCCATGGGGATCGTGACCGTCACGTCGGCGCCATCGATCGCGCCGCTCGATAGCCCGTCCCCCTCGGCCCCGAGCATGAGCGCGAGGCGCTCGGGCAGGTCCGCCGCGAACGCGTCGAGCGGTATCGCGGCATCGTCGAGGGCAAGGGCCGCAATCACGAAACCCTCCTCCCGGAGTTCCCCGAGCCCACCGGGCCACTCGGCGATGGGCGCCCACGGCACCTGGAAGACGCCCCCCATCGAGACCCGCACGCTCCGCCGGTATAGCGGATCCGCGCATCGAGGCGAGACGAGCACGGCATCGACGCCCATCGCGGCCGCGGAGCGGAACACGGCACCCACGTTGGTGTGGTTAACCAGGTTCTCGAGCACCGCGACCCGCCGTGCGCCCGCGACCACTTCGGCCACGGAACGCGGCTCGGGTCGGCGCATCGCTGCGAGGGCTCCGCGGTGCACGTGGAAACCCGCGACCTCTTCGAGCACGGCGTCCGTCCCCACGAACACGGGCACGTCCGGCCACCGATCTGCATACGGCTCGATCGACGAGAACCACTTCTCTGAGCACAGGAAGGACCGCGGCTCGTGGCCGGCCTCGATCGCCCGCTCAATGACGGACCGACTCTCCGCGATGTACAGGCCCCGCTCGGGCTCGACGCGGCTCCGCAGGGCGACATCCGTCAGGCTCGCGTAGTCGAGCAGCGCGGGGTGTGAGCCGTCCGTGATCGCGACACGGCTCATCGCGGGGTACCGAGAGTCATGACTCCATCCTCCCCCACGCGCGACAACGGCCCGGGAGTCGCCTCCCGGGCCGCATCGCGGATGATGCTACTTCAGACCCTTCTCAACCTCCGGGTCGAACGGCTTTCCGCTCGTGCGGCCGGACGTCGTTGCGTCGTCCGTCGCGCTCTTGAGCTCGGCCTTGGCAGCCGCGAGGGCGGCCCCGGCGTCACCGAGCGCGGACTTCTGCGCCGTCGACTTGCGACCGGTGGCCGCCTTGAGCGGGGCAGCCTTCTCCTGGGGTCCGAAGCCTGCGGTAATCGCCTTGAGCGCGCTCGTGAACTCCGTCGGAACGAACCAGATCTTGCTCGACTCGCTCTTAGCGATCTCGGGAAGCATCTGCAGGTACTGGTACGCCAGCAGCTTGGAATCCGCGTCGCCCTGGTGGATGGCGTCGAAGACCTGGAGGATGGCGCGGGACTGCCCCTCGGCTTCGAGGATCCGGGCCTGCGCCCCACCCTCGGCCTTGAGGATCGCGGACTGCTTGTCACCCTCGGCCGTCAGAATCGCCGACTGCTTGACACCCTCGGCCGTGAGAATCGCGGCGCGACGGTCACGCTCGGCGCGCATCTGCTTCTCCATCGAGTCCTTGATCGATACGGGTGGCTCGATGGTCTTGAGCTCGACGCGGTTGACGCGTAGGCCCCACTTGCCCGTCGCCTCGTCGAGCACGCCGCGCAGCTGGCCGTTGATCTGGTCACGGCTCGTCAGCGTCTGCTCGAGGTCCATGGTTCCGACGACGTTACGGAGCGTCGTCACGGTCAGTTGCTCAACGGCGACGATGTAGTTCGCAATCTCGTACACCGCGGACCTGGGCTCGGTCACTTGGAAGTAGATGACGGTGTCGATCTCCACCACGAGGTTGTCGGATGTGATGACGGACTGCGGCGGGAAAGAGACCACCTGCTCGCGCAGGTCCACCCCTGCGCGCACCTTGTCGATGAAGGGGACGAGCAGGTGGAGACCCGCATGCAGGGTCCGGCTGTAGCGCCCGAGCCGCTGAATGATGAAGGCCTGCGCCTGAGGAACGATGCGGATCGCGCGCGCGATCGTCGAGACGACGAAGATCGCGGCGACAGCGATGAGCACCCAAACGAACGCGTTTTCGGGCATTTCCTTGACTCCTTGTTGAGGTGATTGGTGTCGTGTGGGTTCTAGACGGGTTTGACGAGGGCGGTCGCTCCAGAGATCTTGACGACGACAACCTCAGTACCCGCGGCAATCTCGTCGGCATCCTCGACGACGCGGGCCGACCAGACCTCGCCGTTCAGCTTGACGCGCCCCCTGTCCTCCGTGACGACGGTGACGGTCTTGGCCTCCTTGCCGACAAGCGCTGCCGCGTTGGTCTCCACGAGCGGTGTGCGGGCGCGCAGCGCGCTGAGCAACCACGGGCGAAGCGCGAAGAGCAAGAGACCTGCAACCACGACCGAGATGACGGCGGCGAGCCACTGCGGCCCACCGAGAAGGACCGCGGTGCCACCCGCAAGGGCGCCGCCTGCACACATAGCCAGAGTCAGGTCAAGAGTGAAGACTTCGGCGATGCCGAGAAGAAGCGCACCGAGAAACCACCACATGGACTGCATATCCCCACCTCCGGTAGCGAATTGCGGATACTCGCCATCGTAGGGGGAAGCGGACTTTCGCGCCGTCCGTCTAGGGAATGACCGCACTCTTTCGGGCCGTCCATCTTCCGGATGATTCGGTCACTTCCACGGGAATCCCATAGGCGAGCGTCAGGTTCGCCGCCGTCACAACCTCCGGGAGAGACCCCGAGGCAACCACGCGACCACCCCCGAGGACAAGCCCGTGGGTGAAGCCCCGCGGGATCTCCTCGACGTGATGGGTGACGAGGACGAGGACGGGTGACCGTGGGTCGGCTGCGAGCTCCGTGAGCGCCTCAAGGAGCTCCTCGCGCCCCGTGAGGTCGAGTCCCGCCGCCGGCTCGTCGAGAAGAAGCATCTCCGGATCGGCCATCAGGGCGCGCGCGAGTTGGACGCGCTTGCGCTCGCCCTCACTGAGCGTCCCGAACTCGCGTTCCGCCAGATCCTGGATGCCGAACGCGGCCATCAGGCTCCCCGCGCGCTCGAGGTCAACGAAGTCGTAGGTCTCCTTCTGGCGTCCCGTCACTCCATGGGCCGCAGTGAGGACGACGTCCCGCGCGAGTTCACTCGGGGCGATGCGCGCGGCGACCGCGTCGCTCGCCACACCGACGCGCGTCCTGAGTTCCTGAATGGTGGCCTCGCCGAGGTGCTCACCGAGCACCCAGACGTCGCCCTCGGAGGGATGGGTTCGCGCGGACGCGAGGGTGAGGAGAGAGGTCTTCCCCGCCCCGTTCGGGCCGAGAATGACCCAGCGCTCTCCGGCGTTCACGGTCCAGTCAACCGCGGAGAGGATGGCGTTTCCCTCCCGGAGCAGCGTCGCACGCTCGACGCGAAGCACTTCCGTCATGGCCACGAGCCTAGTCGCTCGAGGGACGAGCCCCCTCGCGTCACATCACGCCAGGAGCTCCTCGTAGACGGTGACGGTTCGATCGGCGATCGACTCCCACGAGAAGTGCTCCGCCGCGCGTGACTTGCCCGCCGCGCCCATGGCCGCGGCCCGGTCGTGGTCGCCCGCAATGGACTCCAGCGCCGAGGCGAGGTCGGCGACGAAGCGCTCGGGGTCCACGGGAGTTCCCGTCCCGTCCGTCGCCTGATCGATGGGAACGAGAATCCCCGTTTCGCCGTCGACGACGACCTCGGGGATTCCGCCGGTTGCGGTTCCGACGACGGGGAGCCCCACCGCCATGGCCTCGAGGTTGACGATCCCCAGGGGTTCGTACACGGACGGGCAGGCGAAGACGGTGCACGCGTCGAGAACCGCGACGAGTTCGCGGCGTGGAAGCATCGTATCGATCCAGATCACCCCGTCGCGTGTCTCCTGGAGCTTCGCGACGGCCCCGGCGACCTCTGCCCCGATCTCTGGGGTGTCCGGGGCCCCGGCGCACAGGACCACTTGAATCTCCGGCGAGAGACGCTCGACCGCTTGCAGGAAGTACGGGAGTCCCTTCTGGCGGGTAATGCGACCGACGAACACAACCGCGGGACGGTCGGGGTCGATCTCGTACCGGCGCACGACGGCCTCGGCTTCCGCGCGTTCGTCGCCGACCGGAGCGGCCCATCCGTCGAGATCGATGCCGTTGTGGACGACCCGAACGCGCTCGGGGTCAATGAACGGATACACCCGAAGGACGTCCGCACGCATGCCGTCGCTCACGGCAATAATGCCCGCCGCGGCCTCGTAGGCCGTCCGCTCGATCCACGAGGAGACGCGGTAGCCGCCACCGAGTTGCTCGGCCTTCCAAGGGCGCAAGGGCTCGAGCGAGTGCGCGGTCAGGACGTGGGGGATGTCGTGGAGCACGGAGGCGAGATGACCCCCCATATTGGCGTACCACGTGTGGGAGTGGACCAGATCGGCGCCTCCACAGTCGCGCGCCATAGGCATGGCAAGGGCGAGGACGTCGAGTGTGGCATCGCCCGTCGAGTCGCCCAGGGCGTATCCCTCGACGCCCTGTTCGTCGCGGGGCCCGTCGAAGCACCGTACGCGAACGTCGAGCCGGGACCGTAGCACCCTCGCGAGTTCGGAAACATGGACGCCCGCGCCACCATAGATGTGGGGCGGGTACTCCCGTGTGATGAGGTCGACGCGCATCCATCCACGGTATCTCTCCTGGGACCCGTTCCCTACCTCCGCACGATCCTGCCCACTCACTGGTGCCTTCCCCGTAGACTGCTACCCATGGGTAGCCCTTCCGTTCTCGCGATCGTTCTGGCGGGAGGCGAGGGCAAGCGCTTGATGCCCCTGACCACCAGCCGATGCAAGCCAGCGGTGCCCTTCGGCGGTACCTTTCGCCTCGTCGACTTCGCCCTGTCCAACCTGGTGAACTCTCAGTACCTACGCGTCGTCGTTCTCACCCAGTACAAGTCCCACTCGCTTGACCGCCACATCGCGAGGACCTGGCGCATGTCACCGCTCCTCGGCAACTACGTTGCGCCCGTCCCCGCGCAACAGCGGCGAGGCAAACACTGGTACCTCGGCAGTGCCGATGCGATCTACCAGTGCCAGAACATCATCGAGGACGAGAAGCCTGACTACATCGCGATCGTCGGCGCCGATCACGTCTATCGAATGGACTTCTCCCAGATGGTGGACGCTCATGTCGCCTCCGGTGCCGAATTCACCGTCGCGGGCATTCGCCAACCCCGCGAGCTTTCGACGGAGTTCGGCGTCATTGATATCGATTCCAAGCATCCCGGCAGGATCAAGGCCTTCCTGGAGAAGCCGAAGGACATCGAGGGGCTTCCCGATAGCCCGGACGAGATCCTCGCGTCCATGGGCAACTACGTGGCGACCACCGACGCACTCCTCAAGGCCCTTGCCGAGGACGCCGCCGACAGTTCGAGCGCCCACGATATGGGCGGAGACCTCGTTCCCCTCTTCGTGAGCAAAGGCACGTGCGGCTTCTACGACTTCCGCGACAACGCCGTGCCCGGATCGACGGACCGGGATCGCGCATACTGGCGCGATGTCGGGACGATCGACTCCTACTTCGAAGCGAACATGGACCTCATCGCCCTTGAGCCTGTCTTCAACGTGTACAACGCGAAGTGGCCCGTTCACCAGGGGCTCATCACGCACCCCCCGGCAAAGTTCATCCACTCCGAAGAGGGACGCCTCGGGCATGCCGCCGACTCCATCGTCTCCCCCGGCGTCATCGTCTCTGGCGCGACGGTCACGGGCTCGGTTCTCTCGCCTGACGTCCATCTGCACTCGTGGTCGTCCGTCTCCGATTCCGTCCTCCTTGACCACGTCGTCGTCAATCGGCACGCGCAGGTCAGGAGGGCCATCCTCGACAAGGGCGTCGTCCTTGAGGAAGGCGCGTCCATCGGCCTTGATCGCGCACACGACATTGAGCGCGGGTTCACCGTCACGGAGAGCGGCATCACCGTGGTGGCGAAGGGAACCTTCGTCCGCGCATAGGCGGACGCCTCGCGGTCGTCGACGACGAGCGCCTACTCCACCCGGCGGGCCGCCGCTAGGGCAAGAATGGCGAAGGCCTGCGCCTCCGCCGAGGCTCCCCGCTCGCCCGAGGAACACACCTCTCGAATCACACCGTCATCGTCGACGTGCTCAAGCGTCGCATCGAGCCAGCGCCTAGCCCTGGATGCCCACCGAATGTCGAGCCAGCCGTCGGCCACCCCCGTGAACGCCGCGAAGGCGAACATGAGCCCAGCCGCGCCATCCGGGCTTCCCTCGACCTCATCGAGGGTGCAGCGAAAGCGCCCATCGGGCCGCTCATGCTCCACACAGGCCTCGATGACGTCGACGGCCTCCCCCACCCATCGCGATCTGAGCCCCTCGTCGAGCCAGCCCACCCCGAGGCGGACCGCCCTCGCGAGGCCCGTCGCCACCCAACCGTTCGCCTCCGCGAGGCACCGGCCCCCCACGGTTCCGGGTCGGACATCGTCGTCGTGGCATGCCCAGAGGCGAGTCTCGGGGTTTCGCAAGCGTTCGCGGTGCAACCGGAACTGATCGTCGGCCTCGCCATCGTGACCGATCACGACGAGGAAGGGCATGACGTGGTACAGCGTGTCCGCCCACATCTCCGTCGCGCCCTCGTTACGGAAAAGCACCCCCGATTCGCCCCGTGGAGAGTCCTCAAGCAGCCACGAGGACTGCCGATCGAGCGCATCCTCCGCCCCGGGGACGCCTTCCCGTGCAAGCATCGCCACCGCCTCACCCGACGCGCCGCAGGCAACGAGCTCCCCGTCCCCGAGCGCGCTGAGTCGCCCGTGGGTGTCCTGTCTCGTCATGGACTCCCGCGCGAGAAGGCGCGCGGTAAGCGTCTCACCGTCGTCGAGCGCGGCGTGCGAGGCTACCCCCTGACTCCGCGCATCCCGCTGCATGGCCAGCAGGGCCCTCCACAAGCCGTCGCGAAGGAAATCATCCATTCCGGCCGACCACCGCGCGCAGTCTCGCCGACTCGTGGCCGAGATCGGCCCACTCGCCGTCGAACTCCAGTATCGCGGCCATCCCCGTGGGGAGACCGTGGGCCACGCGCTGAAGGGCCTCGCGAGACGATCCAGATCCAGAGAGGAACGAGGCCGCCGCACTCATCGTCGGCTCGTGCCCGACAACCATGACCCTCTCAGCGCCGGGCTCTGTTCCCGCGATGAGCGCGACGAGGGTCGCCACGGTCGTGTTGTAGAGCTCGTGTCTGCGATGCACCTGAGGAACGTCCCACCCACCGGAAGCGAGTTCCCAGGTTTGGTTCGTGCGTACCGCATCGGAGACGTAGGCGATGTCAGGCTCGAAGCCCGCATCCGACAGGATGCCCCCGAGGTCCTTGGCGTCCTCTCTCCCGCGCAACGCGAGGGCGCGGGCGTGATCGCTCGCAGGACCCGCGTGTGCCTCGGCCTTGGCGTGGCGGGCAAGCACGAGGACGCGCATGAAACCTACTGTCCCATCGCGTGGAACCCGCCGTCCACGTGGACGACGGCGCCCGTCGTTGCGATGAACCAGTCGGAGAGCAGGGCCGTGACGGCACGCGCGCTCGGTTCCGGGTCGCTCGAGTCCCATCCGAGCGGCGATCGAGCGTCCCATCCGCTCTCCATCTGGTCGAATCCGGGGATGTGTTTGGCCGCCGTCGTCTTGATCGGTCCCGCGGAGACGAGGTTGCACCGAATGCCCTCGGGCCCTAGGTCGCGGGCGAGGTAGCGCGAGGTAGCCTCGAATGCCGCCTTTGCCACGCCCATCCAGTCGTACACCGGCCAGGCGTAACGCCCGTCGAAGGTCAGGCCGACAATGGAGCCACCCCCCTTCATGAGCGGACGGGCCGCGGCCGCGAGCGCCTTAAGCGAGTAGGCGGAGATGTGGATCGCCGTCGAGACGTCCTCCCACTCCCCCGTCATGAAGTTGCCCCCCATGACGGATTGGGGTGCGAAGCCGATGGAGTGCACCACGCCGTCGAGGTGCGGAACATGCTTCCGTACGCGGTCGGCGAGGGCTGAGACCTGCTCCTCGTCCGTGATGTCGAGCTCCACCACGGGCGCCTCGACGGGAAGCCTCTTGCTCATGGTCTGCGTGACCTTCATGGTGCGACCCACACCCGTAAGGACGACGGTGGCGCCCTGTTCCTGGCACAGGCGGGCCACGGAGAAGGCGATGGATCCCTCCGTCAATACGCCGGTGATGAGGATGTTCTTGCCGTCGAGGAATCCCAAGTCAAGCCTTCCAAGTCGAGGGTGCGATGCTAGTGCCCGAGTCCCAATCCGCCATCGACGGGGATAACGGCCCCCGAGATGTACGCCGCGTCGTCGGAGGCAAGGAAGAACGCTGTTCCCGCCACCTCGTCGGCCTCGCCGAAGCGACGCGCGGGGATGGAATCTCGATACTGCTTCTGAACGTCGTCGGTCAGGACCGCGGTCATGGCCGTGTTGATGAATCCGGGGGCGATCACGTTCGCCGTGATGCCGCGGGAGCCGATCTCGCGTGTGATGGAACGCGCCATGCCCACGAGCGCGGCCTTCGACGACGAGTAGTTGACCTGGCCGGGGTTGCCCATGAGGCCTACGACCGAACCGATGAGAATGATCCGGCCGGACTTCTTCTTCATCATCGACGTCGAGGCCCGGCGTACGCACCGGAATGCCCCTTGGAGATTGACACCGATGACGGCGTCGAAGTCCTCATCCGTCATGCGCATGAGGAGCCCATCCTTGGTAATGCCCGCGTTCGCGACGAGGACATCGATGGGCCCATGCTTCGCCTCGAAGGCGTCCATGGCGGCGTTGACCGCCTCGGAGTCGCGAACATCCCCCACAATCCCGTCAATGGGAGCGGGAGGCTCGTCTCCGATGTAGATGGTGCTGACCGTGTCACCCGCCGCGAGGAAGCGTTGGGCGATGGCGAGACCGATGCCGCGGTTCGCCCCCGTGATGTGAATGTGACGTGCCATGGTGACGACGGTAGCGGACAATCGCGGCAGGGGGCACCAGCGACGCGAATGGGCCCTGGCTACGCCAAGGCGACCAGGTCGCGGTAGGTCGCGCCCCAGAGGTCCTCGATCGCGTCGGGGAGCAGGACGATCCTCTCGGGCTCGAGTGCGTCGACGGCGCCCTCATCGTGGGTGACGAGGACGACGGCCCCCTCGTACGTGCGGAGGGCCCCGAGGATCTCCTCCCGGCTCGCAGGGTCGAGGTTGTTCGTCGGTTCGTCGAGGAGCAGGACGTTGGCCTGGGAGACGACGAGCATGGCGAGCGCAAGCCGGGTCTTCTCGCCGCCCGAGAGCACGCGCGCCTGCTTGAGGACGTCGTCCCCCGAGAACTGGAAGGATCCGAGCACATTGCGCACCTCGGTATCGGTCAGGTCGGGCGCGCCGTGGCGCATGTTCTCGAGTACCGTCGCCGCGGTGTCGAGCGTCTCGTGCTCCTGGGCGTAGTAGCCGAGCTTGAGCCCGTGGCCGGGCTCGACGCGCCCCGTGTCCGGCTCCTCGACGCCCGCGAGGAGCCTCAGGAGGGTCGTCTTGCCCGCGCCGTTCAGGCCGAGGATGACGACGCGCGAGCCCTTATCGACGGCGAGATCGACGTCGGTGAAGACCTCGACAGAGCCGTAGGACTTGCTCAGTTCGAATGCGCGCAGCGGCGTCTTCCCGCACGGCGCGGGCTTGGGGAATCTCAGCGCGGCCACGCGATCGTGGCGACGCTCCGCCTCAAGCCCCCCCATGAGCTTTTCTGCACGCTTGAGCATGCCCTGGGCGGCGGTCGCCTTGGTGGCCTTGGCGCGCATCTTGTTCGCCTGGGCGATGAGCGCCTCGGCCTTGCGTTCGGCGTTGTCGCGCTCGCGGTGCCTCCGACGCTCATCCTCCTCGCGCTGCTGAAGGTAGGCGTCCCAACCGAGGCTGTACTGGTCGAGCTCTGAACGGTTCGCGTCGAGGTGGAACACCTTGTTGGCGCACGCGCGCAGCAAGCTCGCGTCGTGGGAGATGACGACGAGGCCGCCGGGGTAGCCGCGGAGGAAGTCCCGGAGCCAGAGGATCGAGTCCGCGTCGAGGTGGTTGGTCGGCTCGTCGAGGAGGAGCGTCTCCGCGTTGCCAAAGAGGATGCGTGAGAGCTCGACGCGGCGGCGCTGCCCGCCGGAGAGGGTGCCGATCGGCTGGCGGAGCGTCGCGTCGGCAAGGCCAAGGTTCGCCGCGATCCTCGCCGCCTCGCTCTCGGCCGCATATCCTCCCGCGGCGCGGAAGCGTTCCTCGAGGGTGCCATAGCGCGAGATCGCCTTGTCTCGCACAGAGTCGTCTTCGGACGCCATTCCCTCCTCGGCCTCCCACATCTTCTTCACGAGGACGTCAAGGTCGCGGGCCGACAATATCCTGTCAATCGCGAGCATCTCCAGGTCGCCCGTGCGCGGATCCTGGGGTAGGTACCCGACCTTGCCGCGCGAGTTCAGGGTGCCCCCCGTGGGAAGCACCTCCCCCGCGAGGATCCTCGTCAGCGTCGTCTTGCCTGCCCCGTTGCGCCCGACGAGCCCGATGCGGTCGCCTGCGCCCACGGTGAAGGTCGTCGGTGTCAGCAGAGTCCTGGCCCCGATACGCACTTCGAGATCGTGCACGCTGATCACGGGAGACTCCGAGGGGTTCGAGGATTGTAGGATTCCGACAACGTTCCGGGGCCGAAGGGCCGCGCGCGCCGCCGTCCATTGTAGGGCCGGTATGGTCGTCCGTATCTTCACCTCGAAGGAGAACCATGCCCCGCATCCCCCGACGTAACGGCGCGAACCTCGCACTCGTCGCCGTCTTCGCCGCGCTCATCGCGGCAAGCACTCTCTGGGGCGGATTCCCGCTGGGAGGCGGCGTCCCGATTACCCTCCAGACCTTCGCGGTGTTGCTCTCTGGCGCGGTCCTCGGCGCCTACCGTGGCGCCGCCGCCGTGGTGGTCTACCTCATCCTGGGAACTACGGGAGCGCCCGTGTTCTCCGGCCACAAGGGTGGGCCCGGCGTGTGGACGGGGACAACGGCTGGCTTCCTCGCGGCGTTCGTGATCGCGGCGTTTGTTACGGGTTGGTTGGCCGAGCGCCTCGTGGCCCGCGGGCGTCCCGCCTTCTCCGGATTCCTCGGAGCAACGGTCATCGGATCCTTCGCCGTCATCGCCGTCATCGGCTGGACCTACGTGGCCTTCCGCGCCCACCTCGACTTCGATGCGACGATCGCCGCCCTCACCCCCTTCCTCCCCGGTGATGCCATCAAGGCGTTCCTCGCGGCGGGAGTGGCGACGGCGGTGGGTACCGCGTACCCGCAGATCCTCGCGGGAGAGGGTCACGGCGGCGCATCCGAGCCCGCGACACCCGTCAAGGAGCGCGCGGGCGCGGCGGGCAAGACGAGCGCGGCCAGGAAGTAGCCGTGATCGCGTTCCTCAATGCGAGCGTCGTCGCCCCTGGAACGAACGTGCGCATCCTGGAGCCGACCACCCTCACCCTTTCCGAGCGCCGCGTGGCGA
>CAZTJX010000013.1:15163-15398 GCA_964613755.1 uncultured Demequinaceae bacterium
ACGGGTCGGGCAAGTCCACGCTTGCGAGGCTCATCAACGGGCTCGCCCTTCCTTCGACCGGATCGGTCACGGTCAACGGCAGGGATACCCGGAGCGAGGCCGCGGCGGTGCGTCGCGAGGTTGGCTTCCTGTTCACCGATCCCTCGGCTCAGCTCATCATGCCGACGGCGGCCGAGGACATCGCCCTCTCTCTGCGCCGTACCGTACGGGGCAAGGGCGAGCGCGCGCTCGCCGC
>CAZTJX010000014.1:0-15248 GCA_964613755.1 uncultured Demequinaceae bacterium
CGAATCGCGTCGGGGTCCTCGATTGTGTACCGCGAGAGGATCGCGTTCCCGAACTGCCGGTCATGCGCTCCCGCATATACATAGTTCATGTGGAGAGAGTCGGCGAGGTACTGGAGCATGTCCGTGCCGCCAGCGAGGATCCAGCCGCGCTCCACCTCCTGGAGCAGAACGACGTCAGGGTCCTGCGCACGGATGTAGTCCGCCATGCCATCGAGATCCACGGCGGGGCCGCCGGTGAGTCCCGGTGTGACGCCGTAGTGCAGGTTCCAGGAGACGACGCGCAAGTGAGAAGGAGGGGCTCCCGAGTCTCCCTCGCTCGCGTTGAACGTGGCGAGGAGAAACGCTCCGACCGCAAGGGCCGCGACGACGCCGAGGCCGGCGCGGCGGCGGAAGCCGACCGTCGCGGGCGCAAGTCCTGAGCCCGCGATTCGCGCGCGGGATTGAGTGATCGCTCCCACCGTGATGACGGCGACGGTGATGGGGATGACGAGGAGATGAGGGATGCCGATCGGGATGTCGTAGTCGATCTGTACGAGCATGAACGGAAGGAGGGTCGCTAGGCCGAACGCCGCAGAGGATCCAAGGCTACGGATCCCCGCCCTCGCCCCGTCGGGTGCGGGCCGCACGGCGCGACTCGTGAGGTAGGTGAGGGTTGCACTCGCGACGGGCACCATGACGACGAGTACGGCGCCGGAGAATGCGATGGTCGTCCAGGTCGCGAGCACGGCGATGACCGCGACTACGGTGATAGCGGCTACGGGGAGGTTGGGTCGCCGCGATGCCGCGTAGACGCCTGCGGCGAGGCCTGCGGCCCCGAGGACGAGCGCGACGCTCAGGTGGAAGCCGGTCTGAGAGGAGAGGAACGCGGCGTTCGCGAAGCCGAATACCAGCACCGAGAGCCACAGGCCGAGGGCCCACAGGCCGCGCACCGGGCGCTCGGGAACGTCTCGTCGTGCCCTCCAAGCGCTCAGCAGGAGCGCTGCGCAGATCACGCCGGTGGCGACCCAGCTCAGGAGGTCGTGGCGCCACAGCGCATCCCACGTGCGGAGGATGCCCTGCTCGATGAGGGCGATCAGAGCCCCCATGCCAGCGGCCGCGAGCACTCGCGCCCCGCCGCTCGAGAGGGCGACCGCGCCTGCAGCCATGACAGCGAGGGCAAGTGCCAAGGCCAGGGCGATGAGGCCGTAGAGAATGAGCGCGTCGCCCGCGAGGAAGGGCAAGAGGACGCGCAGGACAACGAGCGAGAAAGCGATCCATAGCACGACCCGCCCGTGTCCGACTTGGCGGCCGACGAGCACGCCAAAGAAGGCGAGAGTGCCGCCGCCGACGTACGTCGCCACCGCAGCACCTGCCGCCATCGAGATGCCCACGTCGAAGAGTTGGCTGATCAGGGGTCCGCTGAATCGGATGAGGTCGAGGGTGAGCCATACGGAGATCACCACGAGGCCGGTGACTCGTCGTTGAGGTCCAGTCATGAAGTCACCATATATGGATCACCCGCGTCGCGGCACGGGAGGGCGGGACGCGGGAAGCGTCCCTGCGGTGCGAAATGGCTCTCGCTCTCTATGCTCCCGGTCCGCGCGCCGCGGAGTGTCGCTGACGCGATGGGATCACGTCACCAGCGGCGCTGATCGCAGGTGACGGGTAGTCCCCTGCGGGGAGGGTATCCCGCCCGGGTCGCGAGACACGCCGGAAGCCGACAAGGGTCGGCACGGCGTACGCGATCCACACGAAGGCCTGGAGCCACGTGGTGGCGGGAGAGAAGTTCACCGTGCCCCTCAGGAGGGCTCCATACCAGGAATCGCGCGGGACTTGCTCCGAGACATCGAACGCGAGGGCTCCTTCGCCCGGGAAAAGGCCCGCCTCCTGGAGGTCGTGAACGCCGTAGGCGAGGATCCCTGCGGCGACGACGATAAGGGCGAAGCCGGTCCATGTGAAGAAGGCACGGAGGTTGATGCGGAGAGCTCCGCGGTAGATGATCCATCCGAGCATGACCGCCGCGCCGAGTCCGAGGGTGACGCCCGCGATCGGACCCATCCCCGAGCCCGCAGCGTGAATCCCGGCCCACACGAAGATCGCGGTCTCGAGCCCCTCGCGCCCGACCGCGAGGAAGGCCATCGCGACGATGGCGCCTCCCCCGAGCGCGATGGCCGTGTCGAGGGAGGACTCAAGGTTCTTTCGGAGGCTTCTTGCCGTCCGCGCCATCCAGAGGATCATCCAGGTGATGAGGGCGACGGCGACGATGCTTAGTGCGCCTGCGATCCCCTCCATCGCCTCATCCGAAAGCCCGCGAGGTCCGAAGGTGAGCGCGGCGCCGACCGTGAGTGACAGGGCGATAGCGATCGCGACGCCCGTCCAGACGTGACGCAGGAGATGGCGTCGATCGCTCTTGACGAGATACGCGACCAGGATGCCGATGACGAGAGTTGCCTCGAGGCCTTCTCGCAGTCCGATCAGGAAGTTCGCGAACATGGCATGACCCTTCGGCGTCGCGGGTTAGGGTGACCTAACCTCTGCGATCCAGGGTACGACCGAAACGCCGCCCGTGTCAAAAAAACGCAACAGATATGTTGCGTAATTCGTTCCGCCCTACTCCGAGGGCTCGATCGCGCAGATCGTTGCGCCCGCCGACACTCCCTCCCCGACCTCGACGACGAGGCTCGTCACGATCCCGGAGCGGTGGGCGACGAGCGGCTGTTCCATCTTCATGGCCTCAAGGACGACGACGAGATCACCCTCCTCGACGACGGCGCCTTCCTTGACCGCAACCTTCACCACCGTCCCCTGCATGGGCGAGACAAGGGTCTTTCCCGATGTGAGCTTGACTCCGTCGTTTCGACGGGCGCCGCGACGTGACGGGCCTCCGCTGCGGGCGCTAGCCCGGCCGGCCGCGGCCAGCGCCGCGGGAAGCACGACTTCTAGCCGCTTCCCGCCAACCTCGACGACGACGCGCGACATTCCCCCGTCGACGGCCTCTCCCGTGGGGCTCGTGGCACTGCTCCCTAGGCCAAGAACGACGGGGGCGAAGTCGGTCTCGATCCAGGTGGTAAAGACGCCGAAGCTCCCGTCGGCCGCGACAAACTCGGGGGCTTGGAGGACCGCCCGATGGAAGGGAAGCACCGAAGGAACGCCGAGAACCTCGGCCTCGCCGAGCGCCCGTCGTGCCCGCTCAATCGCCTCGGTCCGCGTGGAGCCCGTGACGATGATCTTGGCGACCATTGAGTCAAACGCCCCGGAGATGAGGTCACCCTGGCGGACGCCGGTGTCGACGCGCACGCCGGGGCCGCGGGGAAACGTGAGGCGTGTGATGCGTCCGGGTGAGGGCATGAACCCCGCTGCGGGGTCCTCGCCGTTGACGCGGAACTCGATGGAGTGCCCGCGTACGGTCGGATTGAGGTTCGAGATGGGCTCTCCGGCCGCGATGCGGAACTGCTCCCGGACCAGGTCCATGCCGCTCACTTCCTCGGAGACGGTGTGTTCCACCTGGAGGCGAGTATTCACTTCGAGGAAAGAGACGGTTCCATCCGTACCCACCAGGAACTCGCAGGTCCCGGCGCCCTCGTACTTGGCCTCGCGAAGGATCGCCACCGACGCGCGGACGAGTTCGGCATTTTGCTCGTCCGTCAGGAAGGGCGCTGGCGCCTCCTCCACCAACTTCTGGTGCCGGCGCTGAAGCGAGCAGTCGCGGGTCGAGACAACGATGATGTTTCCGTGGGAGTCGGCGAGGCACTGGGTCTCGACGTGGCGCGGCTTGTCGAGGAATCGTTCGACGAAGCATTCGCCGCGGCCGAAGGCCACCGTCGCCTCGCGTACGGCCGATTCATACTGCTCGACGATGTCTTCCATGGCGCGCGCGACCTTGAGTCCGCGGCCGCCGCCACCGAAGGCAGCCTTGATCGCGACGGGAAGCCCGTGCTCCTTGGCGAACGCGAGGACCTCGTCCGCACTCGTGACCGGGTCGGGCGTTCCCGGTACCAGGGGCGCGCCCGCGCGCTGGGCAATGTGTCGCGCGGACACCTTGTCCCCGAGCGCATCGATCGCCGAGGGGGAGGGGCCGATCCACGTCAGCCCCGCCTCAATGACGGCGCTTGCGAACGAGGCGTTCTCTGCGAAGAAGCCGTATCCCGGATGAACCGCCTGTGCTCCGGACCTGGCCGCGATATCGAGGAGCTTGGCCATGTTGAGGTACGTGTCGGCGGCGCTGACGCCGCCTAGCGCGTAGGCCTCATCGGCAAACGAGACGAAGGGGGCGTCGCGGTCGGAGTCTGCATAGACGGCGATCGACCGGAGCCCGGCATCGCGGCACGCGCGCATAATCCTGACCGCGATCTCGCCCCGGTTGGCGACCAGCACGGAATCGAAGGACGGCACCACGCCACCGTAGCGCGCTTCCGGCGGCCTTCACCCTCGCTTCCGATGGGCCGGCGCAAGTTTGGGCGCAGGACCAAGGCGCGGTGCCCGACGTTGTAGAAGATACACAAAGATCGGGGGATGCGCGACGGCTACGTAGCCGTAGGTTGTGGCGACCCGACAATCCAGGATTGCGACCATAGCTGCGGTGTGCTGACGCCGAGGGCCGCGCAGAGGGCGCGAAGGAGGGGCAGGCTGACTCCGACGACGTTGTGGTGATCGCCCTCGATACGGTCGACGAAGGAACCCCCAAGGCCATCAACCGTGAAGGCGCCAGCGACGGCAAGGGGCTCGCCCGTCGCGACGTAGGCGTCGATCTCGGCATCCGTCAGGTCGGAGAACACGACGACGGTCGACGCGGTCTCGCCGGCCTCGCCGCCGGCACCGCCGTCGCTCGGACGGCGATCGTCGACGAGCCAATGCCCCGTGTGGAGGACGCCCGTTCGGCCGCGCATCGCACGCCAGTGATCGCGGGCCGTCGCGGCGTCACCCGGTTTTCCGAGCCACTCGCCGTCGAGCTCGAGGATCGAGTCGCACCCGAGCACGAGCGCCCCGGGAGAGTGAACGGCCACCACCTCCTCCGCCTTGGCCCGAGCAAGGGCGAGCGTGGCGTCGGCTGCCGAGAGGAGGGGGTTGTCAGATCGCGCGGCCGCGAGGGCGGCGTCCTCGTCCACATGAGACACGATGACGCGCGGCTCGATGCCGGCCGAGCGGAGCGTCGCGAGCCGAGCGGGGGAGGCGGAGGCGAGGACGAGCGGAACGGGCATGGCGAAAGCCTAGTCGCGCCTAGGAATACGCCTGTGCCTGCATCCCGTAGAGGTCGGCGTAAAGGCCGCCAAGCTTCATCAGTTCGTCGTGCGAGCCGGACTCCTGGATTCGGCCTTCGTTGACGACGAGGATCAGATCGGCCATGCGCACGGTGGAGAATCGGTGCGACACGAGCACGGTAATGGCCCCGGTTTTCTTGGCGACTCGCTTGGCGGACGCCGCGTACTCCTCGAACAGATTGTGCTCCGCCTGGGCATCGAGGGCGCTCGTGGGCTCGTCAAGGACGAGCAGGAGGGGGGTCTCCCGCATCATGGCGCGTCCGAGCGCCATCTTCTGCCACTGTCCGCCGGACAGATCCGTACCGTCGGCGTAGGACTTGCCGAGTTGAGTCTCGAGTCCACCATCGAGTCGCGTCAGGAGATCGTCACCCCTGGCGCGTGTGAGCGCCTTCTTCACGGCCGAAGCGTTCTCGATCTGGGGAAGGTCACCCACACCGATGACCTCCCGTGCGAGGAGCTCGAAGCGCGCGAAGTCCTGGAAGCCAGCAGCGATCCGCGCCCGCCAGTGGTCCAGCGGGAAGCGGCGCATGTCCACGCCGTCCATCTCGATGGTGCCCTCCGTCTGCTCGTAGAACCGACAGAGGAGTTTGACGAGGGTGGTCTTGCCCGCTCCGTTCTCACCGACGATCGCGACCGTCGTTCCCGAAGGCAGTTCGAGATTGACGCCCCCGAGGACGACCCGATCAGTTCCGGGATAGGAGAAGGACACGTCGCGAAGGGAGATGTTCCGCGTGATCGTCTGGGGAAGGTCGAGGTCCGGAATCGGGAGGTCCTTCTCGACGAGAGCCCGCATCCATCGAAGAGTTCCGAGCGTGCGGGAGATGCGTTGTAGACCGACGAGAAGAGTGACGGCTTGCGTCACCTGGGCGTTGACCTGGCTCGCGAGCGAGATGACGAGGACGACGTCGCCGACGCTACCGCGATCGGCGACGACGTCGCGCAGGACCAGGAGCGTCGCACCGATGTAGGCGATTCCGAACAGCAACTGGCCCGTTACCTGGAGGATGGCAGAGCGATCCTCGCCCTTGATGAGGGTTCTGCTCGCGTGGTCCCACGAACGCTTGAGCCGCGCGGTCATTTCCTTGCCGAGCCCGCATGCGCGGATCTCCTTGGCGGGGCCCGCCTCGGTCGCGAGATGGGTGACGTGGTGGACCCGGCGGGTATCCGGCGCGGACGCCTCGCGAGCCTTCCCCATGACGACCTCGCCCATGCGCCCGAGGATGAGGGAGGGCACGGCGAAAACGGGAAGAAGCAGGAGCCACGGGTTGAGCGTGGCCAACAGGATCGCGGTGATGATCCCGCCGAGTCCGAGCCCGATGCTGCTGAACAGAAGGTTCATCACGGTGGCACCCGCCCAGTCCACCTCCTGCCGAACGACGCGCAATCGGTCCGCATAGTCGGGTCGCTCGTGGTGTTCGAGTCCCGCGGAGCCGTTGGCGAGCGCGATAATCTCGCGGTCGAGAGCCAACTGGACAAGCTCGCCCAACTCGAAGTAGAAGACGTGCCCGAAGTGCCCCGCGACAAGGCCGGAGAGCGACAGGGCTGCGACGGCGATGGCCGCCCCCCGAACCGCGTTCCCGTCGCCAGCGATGGCGGCGTTGGTCAGGGCGGCGAGGGCGGGGGCCGCGAGGGGCAGGGATACGAACTGGAGCGTCATGAGAAGGAACGAGACGATGACGCGGCCCGGGCTTTGCTTCCAGGCGAGGTGTGCGAGGGCGAGCGATCCGCGGAGGGTTTCGATCACGGCGCCGCCTCCTCGAGTTCGATGGGGGCATCGGGGTCGACGACGTCCTCCACGATGTCTCCCTCGGCGGTAAGCCCCTTGGCGAAGCGATCGGCCTGAAGGGTGAATAGTCGCGCATAGTGGCCGCCTGCGCGCATGAGGTGCTGGTGGGAGCCCTGCTCGCTTACGCGCCCGTTTTCGATGACGACGATGTGGTCGGCGCGCCGCACCGAGGAGAAACGGTGCGAGATGAGAATTGACGTGACGCCCTGGGTGAGTTCGACGAAGCTATCGAAGAAGGCGACCTCCGCCCTGACGTCGAGCGCCGACGTCGGCTCGTCGAGGACGAGGATGCGGGCACCTTGCCGGAGGGCGTAGAGCGAACGCGCGATGGCGATGCGCTGCCACTGTCCTCCACTGAGGTCGATGCCTCCCTCGTATGCCCGCGCGAGAGGAGTGTCGAGACCACGGGGGTTTTCCTCGATGGCCGAGAGAATTCCCGCCTTCCTCGCGGCTTCCCTGATCGCCTCATCGTCCCGTGGCGCGTGGATCGCGCCCATCGCAATATTGTCCGCTGCAGAGAACTCGTACTTGATGAAATCCTGGAAGATGACGCTGACCTGGCGACGCCACTGCGCGGGGGCGAGCACCCCGATATTGACTCCATCGGCCATGATGGCGCCGCCGGTGGGCTCGTAGAGGCGCGTGAGAAGCTTGACGAGGGTCGTCTTGCCCGCGCCATTGACGCCAACGATCGCGGTGGAGCGTCCGGCCGGGATCTCGAGATCGAGGCCCTGAAGCACGCGCTCGGCGGCGCCGGGGTAGGAGAACTCCACTCCGCGGAAGGCGAGACTCGTGCTCGGAAGGGTACGTACAACGACCGTCCCCGGGTCGGCCGAGCCCATCGTTTCGCGTTCGGTGTTGGCCTGCGTGTGACCCCGCTCCCACTCCTCGGCCTTCTCGATGTGTCCGCGCAACCCTCGGATCGCCTGGACGGCGCGCGTCCCCCACTGGGTCGGTACGTCCGACTCCTCATATGCGTTTCCGAGCGCGAGCGCGCCCAGCACGGCCTGGAGGGAGAGGGCGAGTTCGGTGAGGGAAAGGTCTCCCGCGATTGCGGCGGTCCCGACGCCATTGACGATCCAGGCAACGATGGCGAAGCCGACGAGTGTGATGGGAATGTAGGGGTAGAGATAGATGCGTCGACGTACCGTGGCCGCTGGCCCGAATACCGCCCAGTGAGCCGAGTTGTATCGGTCGCCGAGCCAATCGTTGAGTCCGAAAACCCTGGTCTCCTTCGACGCGATGTCTCCCATGGAAAGATCTCGGAAGTAGGTGCGCTTTCTCAGTGCTGGCATGAGCGTGCGCCACAGGGCCGAGTACTTGCGTAGCCCACCCCGATTGCCGTAGCGGAACAGCATGGTGGTGAAGCCCATGACCGGTCCCGCCCACCAGAACGACGCGAGGCTGAGGAGCACGCAGAAGGCGACGAGGCTGCTGTAGCGCGCGACGAGATACAGCATGCCCCCGACGGCCATGCCGGGCGTGTTCCAGTCGCCATCGAAAGGGCGGTTGGCCTCGGAAAGCTCGTCGAGGACATCCTGATCTTCCATGGGGGCGATCGACACGGTACGCGAGGTGAGCGTGAGGATGTCCTCGCGGACCCGTCCGTCGATGCGGCGGCGAACCCGCGAGGCGAGGGCGGCGGCGACGGGGGTTATGACGCGCGCGAGGAGGAACGCGATCGCACCGATAAGGAATGCTTCGACGAGGCGGTTCCAGCCCTCGGAATCGGGACCCCCTTCAAGCGCGGCAGGCACCCGTCCGATGACGACGCTCGTGGCGATGACGAAGACGACAGGAAGCGCCCCAGAGATGAGGTTGACGACGAAGAGGGTCACGATGAGGGGCCAACCGGCGAGGGGCGCCAAACGTAGGACATCGAGGCGCGCGATGAACGCGCGCTCGACCCATTCGTTCCAGGTTGCGCGCAGGCCACCGACTCGCCAGACGGGTGTAGTTGCGGTCACGCATCGAGTGTATGGGAGCGCTCCCACACGGCACGGATTCGGGTCGGGATCGTTGCGATTCCGTTACGCCTTGACCCCCACGTGCGCGGCGACGATGCCGAAGAACATCGTCCGGCATGTGCAGCGCTCGAAGCCCGCGGCGACGATCATGTCCCTCAGGGTGTCGCGGTCGGGATGCACACGGATGCTCTCCGCGAGGTAGCGGTAACTCGCGGCGTCGTTCGCCAAGATCTTGCCGAGCAACGGGAGGACGGCGAAGGAGTAGGCGTCGTAGAACGGGCGAACGAGCGCGGCGACCGGCCGCGAGAACTCGAGCACCACCATCCGGCCCCCGGGTTTGAGCACCCGAAGCATGTCGCGGATCGCCCGATCCTTGCGGGTCACGTTGCGAAGCCCGAATCCGATGGTGACGACGTCGAAGGCCTCGTCTGCGAACGGCAGGGCCTCGGCGTCGGCCTCCATGAGGGAGATCCGCGGCGCGAGGGGGTTCCCCGAGAGGCGCCGCTCGGCCGCAGAGAGCATCGAGGGGTTGATATCGGCGAGCACGACGGAGCCCTCGGGTCCGACGGCGCGGGCGAGCCGGAGGGCGATGTCACCCGTACCGCCCGCGAGATCAAGTGTGGCGTCGCCTCGTCGCACGCCGGATAGGTGAGTGGCCCGTCGCTTCCAGTGGCGATGAAGGCCCCAGGTCATGAGGTCGTTCATGAGGTCGTAACGCCTGGCGACGGAGTGGAACACCTTGGCGACCTTGTCCGCCTTGTCGTCGGAAGGCACAGAGGAGTATCCGAAGTGCGTCTCGCCATGTGCGTGGGCCTTGTCGGGCTCGTCCACTCCCACGTTCGGCCTCCGGATCGTGCGTTCTCGTTGGCCGTGAGTCGTTGACGCGGCCTACGCTGGCGCGCCGCCCAAGGCGACAGGCGTCATTCTATCGTCCGTCTCCGGGGGTGCCTGCGCCCCCGGAGAGGGTTGCCACCGACCTACAGCGGCGAGCCGGCGAGGTGAAGCGTCGTGACCGCGCCGACGGCCAGGGCGACGAAAAGCGGCGTGAAGAGAGCGTCGTCCAGAGCGGCGAAACGTGTGCTCCTCACCACCTTCGTCACGCCGACGTCCTTCCCGTCGCCGATCACACGGACGACCAAAACGAGCGCGGCCGCCGCGGCGAACCACCAGGTCCACGATGGGGCCGAACCCCACGTGACCCACCAGAGGAGCCCGGCGAGCATCGCGGACGCGACACCGGCCGCGAGCGTCATGACGCGCCCCGGCTTGGCGACCGGGAGGGAGGTCTCCGGGTCTTCGGGGATCGAGTGTTCGAAACCCCACGAGACTCCCAAGACCCACGCCAGGTGCAGGAGCGCGCCCGCGATCGCGATGCCGACGGCGATTCCCACCAGGACGAGCAGGGCGGCGCGAGGCAGCGCGTCGGCCGAGTCCAGACCATAGAGGCCGGCCGCGAGGAAGAGCGGCCACGCGAGATGCCCGCGCAGCATGATGACGATGACGAGGGCGGACGCGAGGCAGACGAGTCCGAACGTCACACCGACGGATGTCCCCGCGACGATCGCCGCGAGACCCACCCACGCGATGGTCGTGAGGTGCCAGGCGATCTGCAGGGTTCTCACCGCGTACGGGCGCGGTAGTCTCGTCCGCCAGCCCGAGTCTCGAGCAAGCGGTCCGATGATGAGTATCTGGCCGAGGACCGAGTGCGCGATGGCGGTGACGATGAGGAGGGAGAAGGCGATCCAGGCTGACATTCCGGGGGCTCCGTTCCGTGTTGTGCTGCCTCGAATCTATCGGCCACGCCACACGTTGAGCACGGCCTTCCAGTCCGCGCCCAGCTCCCGGACGTTCCCCGTGACCGTGCCCGCTCGACCCTGGACGGGAGGGTAGATGCCGCGCGCGTCGAGGCCGGCCTCGCGGCACAACCAGGTCGCGCGGGCCACGTGGAACTCCTGGGTCACGACGATGACGCTTCCGAGCGCCAGGGGCCCTGCGGCGTTCGCGCACGAAGCGAAGGTGTCAACGCCCTCGCGGTCGAGGATGATCGCGTCGTCAGGCACGCCGAGGGTGAGCGCGACGTCTCGCATGGTCGCGGGCTCGTCGTAGCCGCCGGCATGGGTCGCGCCCGACATGACGACCACGTCCACCGCGCCGTCGAGGTAGAGGCGGGCGCCGAGCTCGATGCGCTCGCGGAGGAACGGGCTGGGCTCTCCGTCGTCGCCCACCTTGGCGCCGAGGACAAGGGCGGCATGCGTATGGCTCGGCGTCGTCCCTGGCTCGAGGATGCGGCCCCACGTCGCGAGGCGAAGGTAGAGCCACGGTCCTGCGACGATGATCGGAAGGAGGACGAGGCACGCGACGAGCCAGCGGTAGCGGGATCGAATGCGGGTGCGTGGCCAGAACCGCGAGCGAGACGTCACGCCATCGAGCCTACGGCCCCGGCGCGGTTCGAGCGGAGCGCGCCTAGCTCTCGAGTGTCGCGATGACGAGCCGGGAGATGACCTCCTGGTCGTCGTCAGAGAAGTGCGTGCGTTCCGGGTAGACGAGCCTCCAGTTGTCGATCGCCGACTCTCCCGCCGCGATCGCCGCCATGGCGCGAATCATGTGTTCGGGCCTGACATCTGCGAGACGCCGGGCACCGGAGAGGCCCATCGCCAGCGCGGTCGCGATGCTCTGGATGATGCCCGAATCCTCGACCTCCGCGTCCACGGCCGCGAGGAGCTTAGGGTCCCGGAAGACGGCCATCATCTCGGGGCCGCACGAGGACATCGCGTCGACGGCCCTGCGAATGAACTTCTCCCGACCCGCGCGGTCGGTGAGGCGGTGAGGCTCCGCGAGGACGGCTCGAACTGCGGCAAGGGGCTGCGCGACGAGTTCCCCAAGGATCGCGTCCTTCGACGGGAAGTGATAGTAAAGGGCGGCCTTCGTCACCCCGAGTTCATCGGCGATGTCCCGAATCGAGGTGCCGGCGAATCCTTGCTCGGAGAAGAGTCGCGCCGCGACCTCGAGGATGCGCTCGCGCGTGTCGGTGCGTCGGGCGTCCTCCTGGGCGCCGACGAGCGCGGTCGTGTGGTCTGTTGCCACAGGTTCACCTCCATCGAGTGAACATTCCCACGCCTAACTTGACGACCGTTCAGCAATCGTGTAACGATCATCGCATCGCTCATCTTACCGGTCGTTCATTCAATTCCCAAGGATCCTCGTGAAGCGCCTAGCCGAGTACTCGACCCGCCGACCCCTCGTCGTCATTCTGGCGTGGATCGCCGCGCTCGTCACGCTCTACGCCGCGAACACCACGGCGGGACCCGACTTCCGCGACTCCTTCTCCTTGAAGAACACGGACAGCCAGGCCGCGTATGACATCCTCGTGGAACAGTTCCCCGAGCTCGCCGGTAGTTCCGACACGATCGTGTGGGGAGTGGACTCCGGCAGCGTGAACGATCCGGCCGTCCAAGCACGAATGGACTCCGTACTCGTCGAACTCGCCAGCGTGCCCGCCGTCGTCGCCATCGTCAGTCCCTATTCGGCAGAAGGCGCCGGGCAGACGAGCGCGGACTCGACGGTCGCCTTCGCGCGCCTGTATTGGCAGGGGGAGGCGTTCACCGTACCGCTCGAGTCCGTGAGGGACGTTGGGGCTATCGCGTCCACCGCGAACGGCGAAGACGACATCACCGTCGCCTATGGAGGTCAGGGCGCGCGGCGGCTCAGCAACCCGGAGGTGGGGATCGGAGAGATCATCGGCATCGCGATCGCCGCCGTGATCCTCTTCGCGGCGTTCGGTTCGCTCCTCGCCACAACCGTGCCCCTCCTCAGCGCCGTCGCCGCGCTCGGGGCGGCACTCGGAGTGCTCGGCCTGGCCTCGAACGCCGGGCCGATCTCGTCTTCGGCGCCCACTCTCGCGATCCTCCTCGGGCTCGGGCTCGGCATCGACTACGCGTTGTTCATCACCAACCGCCACCGGCGTGGGCTCAAGGAGGGTCGGGGCGTATCGGAGAGCATCGTCGGAGCCGCAACGACGTCGGGCCGCGCCGTCGTCTTCGCTGGGGTGACGGTCTTCATCGCCCTCACGGGCATGTACGTACCGCGCATCGGGATCCTCACGGGTCTCGCCACGTCCGCCGCCGTGACCGTCTTGTTCTCCGTCGCGACGTCGCTCACGCTCGTGCCTGCCCTGCTGCGCGTCTACGGTATGCGCGTGCTCAGCCGGCGCGAGAGGGCTCTCCTGGCCGCCGGGCGCATTTCTGGCGAGGATCACTCCGGGCGGGGGACAGTCGCGGCGTTCGTCGAACGACACCCGATCGTCACGAGCGTTGTCGCGCTCGGCGCGATCCTCTCGATTGCCTACCCCGTCGCGGGATTGCGGCTCGGGAACTCCGATCAGGGGAACGATCCCATCGGTGCCACGACGCGTACCGCCTACGATCTCATCGAGCAAGGCTTCGGCCCCGGTGCGAACGGACCGCTCCTCGTCGTCGCGACACTGGACGGCCCTGGCGCTCCCGCCGCGCTCGCCGACCTCGGCTCGGCGCTCGCGCTCGACCCCGCCGTGAGCGCGATGGTGGGACCGATTCCGAGCGCCTCTGGCACCGCCGCGCTCTTCCAGGTGGTCCCTGCGACGAGTCCACAGGATCTCGAGACTGTCGATCTCGTATCGCGCATTCGGACTGAGTACGGGCCAGACGGAGCGGCAGACGGCGTGACGGTCCACGTCGGCGGCGCCGTCGCGTCCAACGTTGACTTTGCGGCGTCCGTGACGCGCTCACTTCCCCTTTTCTTCTCCATCGTCATCCTGCTCTCGATGCTCGTGCTCGCGATCGCGTTCCGATCCCTCGTCCTTCCCGCGATCGGCGCCGCTCTCAACCTCCTCGCCGCCGCCGCCGCCTTCGGCGTGATCGTCGCGGTCTTCCAATGGGGTTGGGGGCACTCCCTCTTCGGAATCGGCGAGGGCGGGCCCGTCGAGCCGTTCGTTCCCCTCATCCTGTTCGCCCTGCTCTTCGGGCTGTCGATGGACTACCAGGTCTTCCTCGTGTCTCGGGTCGCCGAATTGTGGCGCGAGACCGGGGACAACGCTCTTGCGGTCCGCCGGGGGCTCTCCGAGGTCTCGCGCGTGATTATCGCCGCCGCCGCGATCATGGTCGTCGTCTTCGGGTCCTTCGCGACGAGCGACTCCCGCATCATCAAGCTCATGGCGATCGGCCTCTCCTCGGCGATCTTCCTCGACGCCTTCGTCATCCGCGTGACCCTCATGCCGGCCGTCATGCGGCTTCTGGGGCGCGCGAACTGGTGGATGCCACGCTGGCTTGATCGCGTACTTCCGCACGTGACGCTCGATGCGGGAGACGTCAGGACTCCCAGCGAGGAGCGCGAACTCTCGTCGGTGGGCGCCTAGGCGCTGTGCGTCTCCATGGCCGCCGACATCAGCAGCGTTCTGACGTGCTTCTCGACCACCGGGACCCACGCCTCCGGCCCCTCGGAGATACCGTGGCACTCAACGGCGAGCGTGTAGAGCCCGAAAAGCTGTCCCTTCGGGCCGACCAGATGATCTCCGCGAGGTTTGACGCGGAGCCCCGATCGCGCGAAGGCCTCCGCAGCGAGGGCCCGCATCACACGCGCGTCGTCGGGCGATAGGAAGGTGAAGTCGGCGTCCGCAGTGCGGTCCCCCTTGGTAAAGATCCCCATAGGGGCATCCTTGCAAAGGACGTCCGATTCCGCGCGTTGAACGGAGAATCGACGCTTCAGGGGTCCACGGAGTTGGGGCGCGCCCCAGCTAGGTCGGATCCGAGCGCGTCCCCGGTGCGGCGAGCCGAACCTACCGGAGAGAGTGCCTCCAGGCGCTCTCCCCGCGGCCCAGGATGCCCACCCTGCGTCCGCGCATCGATCGCGAACGATCCATCCACGCTGACGTGGGGGAACCGGGCTGCTCCGGCGCATTGCTCGCTGCAGTCGCGTAGGCGACCACGCCGGCGACAAGGGCCGCGAGCTCGTCGTCGTCGACGTGGCCGCGTACCACGTGGAGCCGAGCTGCGGCCTCCATGACGTCTTCGCGCTCGTTCACAGGGGGATGTTCCCGTGCTTCTTCGGCGGCAGCGCTGCTCGCTTGGTCCGGAGCGCCCGGAGGGCGCGCGTGATCTGAGCTCGCGTCTCGGAGGGCTCGATCACCGCGTCCACGTATCCGCGGTCGGCGGCGTCGTATGGATTCACGATCTCGTCCTCGTACTCCGCGGGGTAGAGCAGCGCCGCCACCCAGGGGAACATCGG
>CAZTJX010000015.1:0-15128 GCA_964613755.1 uncultured Demequinaceae bacterium
GTCCGCTCGAGGGTGGGCCACAGTTACGTCAAGGCGGATATGGCGCGCGAGAACGCCGTCTTCGGCGGCGAGCACTCCGGCCACTACTACTTCCGCGACTTCTGGTTCGCCGACTCGGGGATGCTCGCGGCGATGCACGTCCTTTCCGCTCTCGCGGGCCAGGACGCCCCGCTGTCCGCGCTACTCGCGCCGTTCGATCCGTACGCCAATTCGGGCGAGATCAACTCCACCGTCGCCGACGTTCGGGCGTCCGCGGGGCGCGTGCACGCCCAGTTCGCGACGCCCGATGTTCAGGCGGACGAGATGGATGGGCTCACGATCTCGCATTGGGAGGCGGAGCCTCGCTGGTGGTTCAACGTACGCCCCTCGAATACGGAACCGCTCCTGCGCCTCAACGTCGAGGCCGCGGACCGGGCAACGATGGAGGATGTGCGGGACCGCGTGCTCGCCGTCATCCGATCGGAGGCGTAGGGCGTGTCGGCGGAGGGAGGGACGAAGGCGGTCCTCGCCGCGCTCGGCGCGAACCTTGGGATCGGCGTGACCAAGTTCGTGGCGTTCGCCCTCACGGGCTCGAGCGCCATGCTTGCGGAGTCCATTCACTCGGTCGCGGACTCGGGGAATCAGATCCTCCTCCTCATCGGAGGAAAGCGCGCGCGCCGCGAGGCGACGCCTGAGCACCCCTTCGGCTATGGGCGCGTCCGCTACTACTACGCATTCCTCGTCGCGGTGGTCCTCTTCAGCGTCGGCGGCCTCTACGCGCTCTACGAGTCGTGGCACAAATTCCAGCATCCCGAGCCGATCGAGGCATGGCGATGGGTACCCCTCGTCGTCCTTGGGGTCGGCGTCGTTCTCGAGGGACTCTCGTTTAGGACCGCCGTCCGCGAGTCGAACCGCATTCGGGGGCGCCTGGGATGGATGGCCTACATTCGGAGGAGCCGCAGCCCCGAGCTCCCGGTCATCCTGCTCGAGGACTTCGCCGCCCTCGTCGGGCTCCTTCTCGCCGCTGTGGGGGTAAGCCTCACCCTCGTCACGGGCGACGGGAGATGGGATGCTGCGGGTACCGCCGCGATCGGCATCCTGCTCGTCGCCGTCGCGCTCATCTTGGGGCTGGAGACCAAATCCATGCTGATGGGCGAGTCCGCCACGCCCGAGGACATCCACCGCATTCGCCGAGCGCTCGAGGACTCCGATCTTGGGGGCGTCATTCACCTCAGGACGATGCACCTGGGGCCGGAGGATGTCCTCGTGGCCGCGAAGGTGGCGTTCCCGGGGACCATGACGGTCGCGAAGGTCGGGGCGCTCGTCGACGCCGCGGAGGAGCGCATCCGCGCGGCGGTTCCCGCGGCACGGCTCATCTACATCGAGACCGGCGTCCAACGGGAGGAACCATCATGACCGAGCCCGACTTTGTCGTCGCCGACCTGACGCTCGCGCCCGCAGGGCGCCACCAGATTGACCTCGCCGAGCACGAGATGCCCGGCCTCATGGCGATCCGGGAGGAGTTCGCGGCGAGCCAGCCGCTCGCGGGCGCGCGCATCGCGGGATCCCTCCACATGACGGTCCAGACGGCGGTGCTCATCGAGACGCTCGTCGCGCTCGGCGCGGAGGTGCGCTGGGCGTCGTGCAACGTGTTCTCGACCCAGGACGAGGCGGCGGCGGCCGTCGCGCTTGGCGCGGGCACGCTGGACGCCCCCGCGGGGGTGCCGGTGTTCGCCACCAAGGGTGAGACGCTCGAGGAGTACTGGGACTACGCCGATCGGATCTTCGGATGGCCAGGGGAGGACGGCCCGACACTCATCCTCGACGACGGCGGTGACGCGACCCTACTTGTCCACGAGGGCGTACGCGCCGAAGAGGCCGGGGCCGTTCCCTCGGCCCTCGAGCCCGAGGACGCGGGCTACCACCGCGAGATCGAGGCGATGCGCGCGGTGCTTCGCCGCTCGCTCGCGGCGGATCCGACGCGATTCACGCGCATGGCCGCCGGCATCGTCGGCGTGAGCGAGGAGACGACGACGGGGGTCATCCGCCTCGCACGGCTCCACGAACGCGGCGAGCTCCTCTTCCCCGCCATCAACGTCAACGACTCCGTCACCAAGTCCAAGTTCGACAACCGCTACGGCATCCGTCACTCCCTGCCCGACGGTCTCAACCGCGGCACGGACGTCCTCATCGGCGGCAAGGTCGCGCTCGTCGCCGGCTACGGCGATGTCGGCAAGGGTGCTGCCGAGGCACTCCGCGGCCAAGGGGCGAGGGTGATCGTCGCCGAGATCGACCCGATCTGTGCGATGCAGGCGGCGATGGACGGCTACCAGGTGGCGCGCGTCGAGGACGTCGTGGGCGAGGTGGACTTCTTCGTCACGACCACGGGCAACACCCACATCATCTCGGTGGAGCACATGGCGGCGATGAAGGACAAGGCGATCGTCGGCAACGTGGGGCACTTCGACGACGAGATCGACATGGCCGGTCTCGAGGCCTCGGGGGCCAAGCGCGTTCCCGTCAAGCCCCAGGTGGACGAGTGGGTCTTCCCCGATGGCCACAGCATCATCGTCCTGAGCGAGGGGCGCCTGCTCAACCTGGGGAACGCGACGGGTCATCCGTCGTTCGTCATGAGCGCGTCATTCGCCAACCAGGTGCTCGCCCAGATCGAGCTGTGGATCAAGCGGGACGACTATCCCATCGGAGTCCACCGCCTGCCCAAGCTCCTCGACGAGAAGGTGGCGCGCCTGCACCTCGACGCCCTGGGGGTTCGTCTCACGGAACTCACCCAGGAGCAGGCAGACTACATCGACGTTCCGATCGAAGGTCCGTACAAGCCCGACCACTACCGGTATTAGCGAGGCCGCCGCGGGCCCTGGTCCTCCCCCGGCCCGTGGTTCCTCGACCCTAGTTCTCCACGTCCGGGATCCCGTGGGGAAGGCGCCGGAGGAGTTCGCCCTGGCTCGTCGCGCGGGAGGCTTGGCGTAGCGCGATCGCGTACTCGCGGTCGCGACGGGTCGCGAGGACGGCAGCGATATACGTCTCGGGGTGGGTGCCGGCGGGCGGCCGCGGCGCCACGTGCTCGTCGAGCCGGGAGGCGAAGCGAGTGCCGAGGCGCTCCCGCGACGCAGGGTGCATCGCGGCGGCGCGTCCGAGGAAGAGCCGCGCGTAGAGCGCCAGCCCATCGGGGAGTCGACTCATGTCGGCCGTGCGCGACCACTCTGCGAGCGCGGGGGGCATGAGGATGGGAGGGAGTGGCTTCATCGTGCCGCGCGTGCGCAGCGAGTAGGTGCCGGCAAGGTAGTCGCCGACGCGCTTGCCGCGTGCCGAGAGGAGGGAGACGGTCGCGGCGAGGATGCCCCCGGTGACCCAGAGTTCGAGCACGCCAACGACGGCGCGGATGACGGCTTGGCGAAACGAAACGGGGCCGCCGTCGTCCCGGACGATCCTGAGCCCGACGGCGATTCGTCCGACGCTTCGCCCGCGCGTGAGCGTCTCCACGGTCGCGGGAGCGAAGACGAGCAGGGTCACCACGTAGGTGACCGCGATGGCCTGAGCGGCTGCCCCGTTCACGGCGGAGGCCAGGCCGGATACCGCGATCAGACTGAGCCACACGACGATGAGCGTCACGACGGCGTCGATGAGGCCCGAGGCGATCCTGAACGGTAACGGGGCCGCCCCCGACTCCAGGCGGACACCCTCGCCGATGAGGATCTCATCTTCGAAGTCGTCCATCACCCCTCCGTCGCTGGCCCTGTGTGCGATTGTAGTCGCATGGACATCGACGCGTTCAGTGCGATTCGTGCGTCGCGCTGGGCCCGGCTGCGCGAGCTTTCCGGATCGCGGCGGTTGACGGGGGCAGAGGCCGACGAGTTCGCGCGCCTCTACCAGTTGACGGCGGGGGACCTCGGCGCCGTTCGTTCGGCTGCCCCGGAACCGGGCCTCATCACATGGCTGTCCGTGCAGCTCGCCAACGCGCGCGTGTGGCTCACGGGGTCCCACGAGTTCTCGTTCAGCGACGTTCGCCGCATCTTCAGCCGCACGCTCCCCTCCGCGCTGTACCGCGTGAGGTGGTGGTCGGTCGCCGTCTCGGTTTTCGTGGTTGTCGGAGCAACCGTGTGCGCGGTCTACGCGCTTCATACGCCGGGGGCGCTTGATCTTATTGCGAGCCCCGAGACGCGAGCTCAGATCGCTCAGGAGGAGTTCGCCAGCTACTACACGGACTACGACTCGACGTCGTTCGGCGCCCAGGTGTGGACGAACAACGCGTGGATCAGCACGGAGGCGATCGGGTTCGGGATCACCGGCGTCTTCCCCGCGATCCTTGTGTACAACACCATCCTGCAGCTCGGGCTTACCGCCGCGATCATGGCCGAGGCCGGGATGCTCGACATCTTCTTCACACTGATCATCCCGCACGGCCTGCTCGAGCTCAGCGCGGTCTTCACGGCGATTGGGGTGGGTCTGCGCCTCTTCTGGACCATGCTCGTCCCCGGCAACAGGACCAGGGGTAGGGCCCTCGCTGAGGAAGGGAGAGTCGCCTTCGCGGTCGCGGGCGCGCTCGTCGTCGCCCTGCTGACCTCGGGACTCGTCGAGGGATACATCACGGGGAGCTCCATGGCCTGGTGGCTCAAGATCGCGATCGGCGCCGTCGTCTTCGTGGCCTTCTGGGTCTACACCTTCGTCGTGGGTCGGTTCGTGACCCTCGAGGGTGCCACGGGCGATATCGAGGGGGACTTCGCGGTCGCCGCGGCCCCCGTGGCCGGGTAGTTCCCTGCCCGCGAAGCCGGATAGCTCGCGCGGTCCACTGCGGCAGCCCTAAAGGCGCCCCGCCGCCTTGAGTTCGAGGTACTTGTCGGCCACATCGGGGGCGAGCGCCTCGGGCACGGATCGCACGACCTCGGCTCCGAGTTGGCGGATGCGCATCTCGACGGCGCTCGCCTCGAGGCGCGATCGCTCCGCCGCCGCCGCTCCAAAGACCCCGGATGCGTCGCCGCGTCCTGCGGCGAGGTCGGCGATCTCGGGATCGTCCACGCTCGCGACGACGACCTGGTGGAGGCGCGAGAGTGCCGCAACAGCATCGAGGAGGCCGTTGTCGACGGTGGAGGCGTCGATAGTCGTGAGCAGGACGACGAGGGCCCGCTGAGAGAGGCGGTCGTCGATGAGTCTCACGGCCGCGGGCCAGTCCGGTTCGACGAGTTCGGGTTCAGCCGTGGCGAGGGCATCCGCGAGCGCTGGCATGATGATCGCCGTCGTCGATCCCAGCGCGCGCGAACGCTCCTGGCGATCGAAGGCGACGACCTGGACGCGGTCGCCCGCACGCGAGGCGAGGGCGGCGAGGAGGAGCGCCGCCTCGATCGAGGCGTCGAGCCGGGGAGCGTCTCCCACGCGGGCCGCGGAGAGGCGCGACGTATCGACGAAGACGAAGACCCGACGATCCCGCTCGGGCCGGTACGTCCTCACCACCACGTCCGCACGCCTGGCCGTGCCGCGCCAGTCGATGGTACGAACGTCGTCGCCCACCACGTACTCGCGGAGGGAATCGAACTCGCTTCCCGCGCCTCGAAGGTTCACGGAGGTCTGGCCGTCGATCTCTCGCAGGCGCGCGAGTCGCGCGGGTAGGTGCTTGCGCGAGCGGAACTCGGGCAACACCCTGAGGGTGTCGCGCGCATCGATCGCCCGCTGTCTCCCCGCGAGTCGCAGCGGGCCCTCGAGCCGGATCGTCACGATGTCGGAGTGGCGATCCCCGCGCCGGGTCGGCCGTAGCGGCGTCGTGAGCTTCTGGGTCTGGAGGGCGGGGATGCTGATGCGGTGCCGATTCACCCTCGCGTTGGCGCTGGGCGGCCACGCATCGCGGACGGCGCCCCGGACGCGTCTCATGGAGAGGTTGGCGACCGTGATGACGGACGCCGTCGATTCGGTCAGGCGAACCGAGCGAGGAACCCTCCTCTGGACGCCTACGCTCGTCACCGGTGGGGCGAGGAGGGCGTCCAACCCGGCGAGCGCGAGGGTGCACAGCGCCCACGCCACGGCGACGCCGCGATCCCGGGTCGCCCCAGCAGGCACCGCGCCCAACGCGGCGAGCAGGACCGTCCACCCGGTGATGTACATGGGCTACTTGGGGACCGGAACCGTGGCGAGCACGGACTCGAGGACGGCCGTCGTGGTGACACCTTCCAGTTCCGCCTCCGGGCGAAGTTGAATGCGGTGGCCGAGGGTGGGAGCCGCGAGCGACTTGACATCGTCGGGTGACACGAAGGCCCGTCCCCGCATCCACGCCCAGGCGCGAGAGGTGGCGAGGAGCGCGGTCGCGCCGCGAGGGGAGACGCCGAGCGAGACCGATGGGGCCTCCCTCGTCGCGCGGCACAGATCGACGACGTAGCCCATGACGTCCTCGGAGACCCCGACCTCGGCGACCTCGGCCCGGCCGCGCTCGATGTCAGCCGGCTTGGCGACGGGTTTGAGCCCTGCCCCCTTGAGATCGCGTGGATTGAAGCCGGAGGCGTGCCTGCGCACCACCTCGGTCTCGACATCGCGCTCGGGAAGCGGCATGTTCAGTTTGAGCATGAAGCGGTCGAGCTGTGCCTCGGGCAGGGGGTAGGTGCCCTCGTACTCGATGGGGTTCTGGGTCGCGATGACGAGGAACGGATCGGGCAGGGCGTGCGGCTGGCCGTCAATCGTCACCTGGCGCTCCTCCATCGCCTCAAGGAGCGACGACTGCGTCTTGGGAGGGGTGCGATTGATCTCGTCCGCGAGCAGGAGGTTCGTGAAGATCGGTCCCTCGCGGAAGGAGAACGCGGCGGTGCGCGCGTCGTAGATCAGAGAGCCGGTCACGTCGCCTGGCATGAGGTCGGGCGTGAACTGTACGCGCTTGGAGTCCATGCCGAGCGACGCGGCAAGGGACCTCACCAGCAGGGTCTTCGCGACGCCGGGGACGCCCTCGAGCAGGACGTGGCCGCGACACAGCAGGGCGATGACGAGGCCAGTGATCGCCGCGTCCTGACCGACGACGGCCTTGCCCACCTCCGCCCGAATCTTGGCGAGCGATTCGCGCGCGGCCGAGGCCGGCGCTTCGTTGGACGGGGGGGCCGAGGGGGGTGGGGTCTCCGTCACGGTCGGTGAACCTGCCTTTCCAGCGTGTCGAGTTCCTGAACCAGAATCATCATTGCGCGTTCGTCGGCCGGAGGGGGACCGAAGAGCAGTCGCTCTATCCCGAGGGGGTCGCGATTTGTGGCGCGGGCAACCGCGCGGACGAGCGAGGGACCGTCACCTCCGCGGGGAAGTCCTAGTCGGCGACCCATGCGCTCGGCCGATGCGCCGCGCAGGGAGGCGGCGGCACGTCCGTAGGCGCGCGCCCTTCGGTAGAGGCGGGCCCGCCCCCTGGTCGTCTCCGAGGAGGGGACGATGACCGGGAGACTCTCCGTGACGAGGGGGCCCATACGTCGTCCGCGCCAGATGGCCCCAAGAAGGACCGCGAGGACGAGTGCGTAGACGACGTCGCCTGTACCGGGGGGCAGGACGTCGGAGGGGGAGACGTCGTCCTGACCCGGTCCCGGGCCCTGACCGGCCGATCCCGCGTAGGTCAGGGTCGAGGAATCGTATGGGTTCCCCAAGGCCCACACGAGGTTCTCGTGCCTGCCGAGCGTGCGAAAGACGAGCGCCGCGTTGCCAAACTCCGTTAGGTGCTCGTTCATGGGCAGCGTCGCGTCGGTGAGCAACGTGATGGTCCGGCCGTCGACATCGAGCGAGACGTACGGTCCGCCGCCGTCCTCGCCCGCGAAGCAGACCGTCGCGTCCGCAAGTCCCTGGGCGGTGATCTCGCTCCCGCCGGAGGAGATCCGTTCCGCGGCGATTGCGTCGGCATTGTCGCACCGCGCGGCGCGAAGCGTGGCCTCGGCAACCTCGCTTCGCCCGAGGCGGGGATCGATCACCGCGAGGAGTGCGGGGCTCACGCCGATGAAGACGATCTCCCCTGGGTAGGACAGAATCGAGTCGATCTGGTAGTCCGCGAGATTGCTAGGAAGAACCACCGCGAGGGTGGTGTCACGAGGGTTCGAGATTCTAGCGGCCGCAAGCGTGGTGGTCTGCCGGACGTTCACCCCGCGGCTACGGAGGACCTCGGCCGTAGCCCGAGCTCCGTCGGGCCCAGGGTTCTTCGCCGAGAGTAGCGCCGTGTCGGTTTCCGAGCCCGAGCCGATCACCATCGCGACGATGATGGCGAACATCGTCGCGAGAATCATCCAGCCCCGCGCTCCCCACAGGCGCCTGCGGAGGGTCGGCGCGGCCGGCGCGACCGTGAAGCCCTGCGCGGTGGCCACCGCCGTCGCCGTCATGGCCGTGTCTTTCTCACGATGGCGTCTCTCATGACCGTGCCGCCGTCAGGACCGATCGATCGGCCAACGCCCGGTCGAGGGACAGCATCTTCTCGTAGTCCTCCGCCGTCGCATCCCGATTCCCGTAGCGGATGCCGTCGAAGACGTCGGACGCGTGTCCGACGAGGTGCCGGACATCGGGGAAGCGGCGTGCGATCTCCGTCGCCGCCTCGTGCGCGGTCATTCCCGGGCGCTCAGGGATGAGGTCGCGTTCCTCGAGCGAGCGAACGATGGCCCGATATCGCTCCAGGACGGCCAGGCGCCATTGGCCGTCCGCCGCCGCCTTCTTGGAGGACTCGCGCATCTGTGCCGCCGTCCGCGCGTCGTCCTCGAACACGAGGTGTTCACGCGCGAGCCTCCTTGCGCGGCGCATCGGACCGACGACGGCGAACACCACCGCTGCGACGACGAGGGCGATAATGGCGATGGCGAGGACCGTGCGCCCCGCGCCCAGGTCGGCGCCGACGTTGCCCAGGTTGTTGAGGGCGTCGTCAACCCACCCGAGGATCTTGTCGAGGAGCGACTCGGAGTGCGGCTGATAGGGGGCCTTGGCGAGCTCGTCGGCCGCCCATTGGCGGGCGGTATCGGCGTCGGGGATGACGGGGATGTCGGACACGATTAGCGCCTCGCGCGAGCCTCGGCGGCCTCGGCGAGGTCCGCGTCGAAGCCCTCGTGCCGAATCCTCAGGTCAATGTAGATGAAGTTGAACGTGGAGCCGATGAAGCTCGTCTGGACAACGAGCGAGACGACGTAGGAGAGGGTCATCGAGATAGCCAAGAGAGCGATTCCCAGCACGGTGGAGTCGGGCACGGCGAAGACGGCGATCATCCCAATGACCTGCACCGCGTTGAGAAGGATGGACGAGGCGATCCCGACGAGGAGGCTTACGACGAACGTGATCAGCACGGTCCACCAGAAGCGGCCCTTGATCAAGCGGAAGGTTCGCCCGAAGGCGCCGGTGACGGTACCCCGCTCGAGTACGATCACAGGCACGGCGACGCCGATGAAGATGTTGTACGCGAGCGCGACGATGAACATGACGGGAAAACCAACGAAGAGGAGCAGGAGCGCGCCAACGCCGGAGTCGTCCGTGAGGGCGAGCGCGTAGAGAGCGATGAAGATGGCGGTTGGCACGATCATCGCGAGCGCGGAGAGCCCGTAGAGCCCGAGAAGCGGCCCCATACGCTTCCGCAGCATGCTCCAGGCCGTGCCGAGCGAGATGCGCTCGCCGAGCACGGCTCGCGCGATTCCCGGCGCGATGATGGCGCGGGAAACCACCTCGGAGAGGAGCAGGAGAATCCCGGTGACGACGAGGGCGAGAATGGTCTCGCCGCGTGGGCCGGAGATCGGGGTGGACGTCGCGGTGTAGTCGTAGGAGAAGAAGTCCGTTCCGATATCGACGAAGAGGAGCCATAGCGCGATGCCCATCGTGAGCGCAACGATGAGGTAGCAGATGAGCGGTCCACCGATGATGACGGCCTTGTTGTAGCGGATCGCTTTGAAGGGGTAAGCGAGGAAATCCCCGAAGGTCATGGGCCGAAGCGGAATGATTCCGGGCTGCCAGGAGCGGTGGGTCGGCGTCGAGGTTCCGGGCGGGGGGCCGTAGTTGGGTCGCGCCACCGGGGGAGGCTGAGTGCCCAGTGGCGGGGGATCGCTCGGCGCGATCGGGGGCACCTCCGTGGGTGGCGTCCATGCCGGAATCGAGGGATCACCAGGGCCGTACGTCTCCGTCATGCGCTCCCCTTCGAGGTCTTCGCCTATCGTGCCACGAATGGTCCCCCCATAATGGGGTCATGACCGGACGCATCCTGGTGATCGACGACGACACGGCACTTGCCGAGATGATCGGCATCGTCTTGAGGGCTGACGGCTTTGATCCCGTGGTCTGCGACAACGGGGATCAAGCCCTCGAGGCGTTCCGGCGCGAGAATCCCGACGTCATCCTGCTTGACCTCATGCTTCCGGGAAAGAGCGGAATCGATGTCTGCAGGGAGATACGTCTGGAGTCTGGCGTCCCCATCATCATGCTCACCGCGAAGTCGGACACCGTCGACGTGGTGCTCGGACTCGAGTCCGGGGCCGATGACTACATCCCCAAACCTTTCAAACCTCGCGAGTTGATCGCCCGTGTGCGGGCGCGCATGCGGAGGTCCACCGGTGGGATGGTCTCGTCCGTGCGAATCGCCGATCTGGAGATCGACATCGCTGGACATCGCGTGATGCGCGGAGAGGAGTCGATCAGCCTCACACCCCTGGAGTTCGACGTTCTGGTCACGCTCGCACGCTCGCCCGGCCAGGTCTTCACGCGCGAGGTGCTTCTCGAGGACGTGTGGGGTTACCGTCACCAGGCCGACAATCGCCTGGTCAACGTCCACATTCAACGGCTACGGGCGAAGATTGAGAAAGATCCCGAGAATCCTGAGATCGTTCTGACGGTACGGGGCCTTGGCTACAAAGCGGGTGGCTCGCCGTCGTGAGCCGTTCCGCGCCGCGCAAGGCCGTGCGCGCGATTGCCTCGGTGATCGGCGGCGCGTTTGAACATGGCTGGACCCGTTGGCGCCGCTCGATGGCGCTCAGGGTCGTGGTCCTGACGGGGTTTGTGGGGATTGCGTCCGTCGCGGCTCTCGGCGCCTTCGTCTCGGTGCAGATTCGCGACGGGCTCGTCGAAACCAAGGTCGTCCGTATCCTCGCGGAGAGCGCGAGGGACGCCGAGGACGCTCAGATCACGATCACCGAGTCGCCCGCGCGAACACCGGGCGACCTCCAGACCCTGGTCAACGACCTCGTCTCCAACCTCCGTGCCGTCGGCGGGGAGAATCGAGGCATCCTCCTCCTGCGACAGCCCGGCGGATCCTCTCAACTCCTCTCCCCGGTCTCGACGCCGCCGAATCTTCAGGATTCGGTGACGTTTGACATGCGCACGGCGGTTCAATCGGGCGAGGAGCAGTCTTACCAGTACGTGTACCTCGCGGACGTCGGTCAGCCGGGGGTCGTGGTCGGCGCGCCACTGACGAGCGCGGTCGCAGGGAACTTCGAGCTGTACTTCGTCTACAGCCTCAAGGACGAACAGACCACCCTCACGCTCATCCAGCAGGTTCTGATCATCGGGGGTGCCGCGCTCGTGGCCCTCGTCGTGTTCATGACGTGGACGGTGACCCTTCAGGCCGTTCGACCCGTTCGACAGGCCGCACGCGTCGCCGCGCGACTCGCGGAGGGGCTCCTCGGGGAACGCATGGTGGTTCAGGGGCGGGACGAGATGGCCACGCTGGCGACGACCTTCAACGACATGGCTGAGAGTCTCCAGCGGCAGATCACACGAATGGAGGAGTTGTCGCGCCTTCAGCGTCGCTTCGTCTCCGACGTGTCACACGAGTTGCGGACACCCCTCACGACCGTGCGCATGGCCGCGGATGTCCTGCACGACGCCAGGGACGACTTCAGTCCGGAGGCCGCGAGATCCGCAGAACTCCTCCACGCGCAACTCGATCGATTCGAGTCTCTCCTCTCCGACCTGCTCGAGATCAGCCGCATCGACGCAGGCGCGGCCCAGCTGGAGTTCGAGGAGGCGAGCCTCCTGGTCATCGCGAAGGAGGAGATCGAGGCGATTGCGCCCGTCGCCTCGAGCGCGGGGGTGACGCTCCGCCTCTGGGCGGCGCCCGGCGAGCACGTGGCATCGATGGACAGGCCTCGAATCGCCCGCATCGTGCGGAACCTTCTGTCGAACGCCATCGAATACGCGCGGAGAGGGCCCATCGATGTCCTCGTGGGCTCGAATCGGCGCGGCGTCGCCATTATGGTTCGCGATTACGGTCAGGGGATGACGCCGCAGCAGGCCGCCAGGGTCTTCGACCGGTTCTGGCGGGGCGACGCCGCGCGAACCCGGACGATGGGCGGGACAGGACTTGGTCTCGCGATCGCCCGCGAGGACGCATTGCTCCATGGCGGTGCGCTAGAGGCGTGGGGTTCGCCCGGCCACGGGGCGAGTTTCCGGCTCTCTCTGCCGCGGACCGCCCAGGGGTTGGGGCAGCAACCCATCGTGCCCCTCGTGGCGAGGGAGCGCGAGTTCGCGAGGCTCGGCGAGCCCGTCGAGCTCGGTCCGCTCGACGCGGAGGCGACCTCATGAGGGCGCGGAGCCTCGTGGCGGCGCTCGCGGTGGCGCTCGCCGCCTCGGGATGCGCGGGTATTCCCTCGGACGGCGAAGTGCTGAGCGGGGGAGGGCGGTCGGTGACGATTGACTCGCTCGTGCCCGTTGCGCCCGTCCCCGAAGCGTCCGACGAGCCCATCACCCTGACGGACAACTTCATCCTGGCGTGCGCCGCCGGGGTATCGAGCACGTTCGCCCCCGCCCAGGCGTACCTGACGGCGAGCGCGCAGCAGACGTGGGATCCAGAGTCCAAGGTGACCGTCTTCGGGTCCGGTGACTTCACCCCGATCTGGGACTCGGCTACGCGCACGGTCACCTACAGCCTCCCCGTCATCGCGACGATCGACGCCTCCGGCCTCCTCACGGAGGTCGATCCCGGGGTTCCTCAGGATGTGGTGTTTCGGATGTCTCAGGATTCGATGGACCGGTGGCGCATCTCCGGCATCGAGGGCGGGATTATTCTTGCCGAGGCCCACTTTGATGCGCTCTATCGGTCGGTTCCTCTCGCCTTCGCCTCGATGGATGGCCGGTACTTCGTCCCCGATCTTCGGTGGTTCCCGCGCAGGAGTGCGGCGACGTTCGCGGCCGCTGCTCTCCTGCAGGGTCCGTCGCCGTGGCTTTCCGACGCGGTGGCCACGGGTATTCGCATCACCGGGGGACTCTCGCTCCCCGCGGTACCGATCGCCGATGGCATCGCGTCCGTGGCCCTTGACTCCGGGGCTGGAGGCACCGCGGCGGAGCGGCTTCTTGCGAGGCGGCAGTTCGAGCAGACCCTCACCTGGCTTCCCGACGTCTCCTCCATCACGATGACGATCGGCGGCCTGCCCGTCGACGATGACGGCTCGTCGCCTGTGATCGAGGCCCCGATTCCCGGGGACACCGCCGTTGCGTTCGTGAACGGGCAGCTCGGAGCGTGGACCCCCGATGGGCTCATGGTCATTCCGTCGGAGCTCGGCGCCCTTCCCTCAGGGGCCAACTCGCCCGCGCTGGCCTACGACGCCACGACCGTGGCCTTCCTTGTCGGTTCATCGGAGCTCGTCTCAACGAGGGCGCTCGAGAGTGCTTCTATCGCCCTGAATCCGGAGGTCGCGCCTCCGGAGGGGGTCATGGACGTGACCCCGCTGTATACGGGGACCGACCTCGTGACGCCGAGCTTCGATGGGTACGGTCACGTGTGGACGGCCGAGCGGGAGGGCGATGGAGCGCTCGTCGCGGTCGCGACGGACGGGGAATCCGTCGCCGTCGCCGCTCCATGGCTTCAGGGACGAGAGGTGGCGGCGGTGCGCATCTCTCGCGATGGCGCGCGAGTTGCGGTCCTGTCGCGCGACGCGGCGGTCTGGAGGCTCGACGTCGCCGCTTTGGTCAGGGGGGAGGATGGCACCCCTCGATCGGTGGGTGATCCGCTGAGCGTGGGGCTGGGGGTCGGTCCCGCGAGACACCTCGCATGGGTGGATGATCTCTCGCTCGCTGTGCTCGCCGACGGCCAGGAGGGCTCGACGCCATCGCTTGGCGTGTCCGTCGTTGGCGGCGTGACAACCGTCCTCTCCTCGGTGGCCGACGCCGTCGATCTCGCCGCGCGGAGCGGCGAGTCATCGATCGCCGTGGTGACGCGCGAGGGAGAGATCTTCCAGCGCTCGACCGCCGGGTGGTCCAGGGTTCCCGTCGACGGCTATGTGCAAGCTCTCGCCTTCTCGGGGTAGCGTCCGGTGTCCACAGTCGGCGCTAGGGCACGCCGAGCGGCGGGATCGAGGCCGCGCCGCCGAAGCGCATGGAGTCGATGCTGATTCTCGAGGCGTGAGAAACGAGGGCAGTCGGGGTACCGCACGGGCGCTCGTCGCCCGCGTCATCGTGCCCGTCGTTTGTCCCGGATGTGGTCGGGCGGATGTGCGGTGGTGTGACGATTGCGAGGCGCCATGGTGGGAGGCGCCCTTTCGCTCGGAATCGGGCGCGCCGAGGCTCGACATCTCGGGGCGCGCCCCCCTTCCCGTGTGGTCGATCACCCCCCTAATCGGCCCGGTGTCGCTCATGGTGGGGGCATGGAAGGACGGCGCGCGCCGGGACATGGACGGCTTCTTCTGCGAGGCCATGACCCGCGCCGTCGCCCACCTCTCTCCGGTGCTTGCCCCCGTCACGATCGTGGTTCCCGTGCCCGCCCGCTCCTCGTCGACGAGGCGGCGCGGGACGGACCTTCCCGGTGTCCTCGCCCGTGTCGCGGCATCCGGGCTTGCCGGGGCAGGCATCGTCGCGTCGCCGGTGTCATGCCTACGGAACGCGGGAGCGGAGTCCCGCCGGCTCGGTGCTCGCGGCCGATGGACAAGGGCGGCGACGGGAATCCATGCCGCGATGGCCCCTGCGGGGGAGACGGCTTTGCTCGTGGACGACGTGGTGACGACGGGGGCGAGTCTTGCTCGATCATGCTCGGTGCTCGAGCGAGCGGGCGTTGCGGTGGCCGCGGCGGTGACCCTTGCCGCGACTCCGCGCCCCGGAATGACCCGGGACTTCGGTCCCTGAGGTTAGGCAAGCCTCACTTCTATTCTGAGGGTATGTCTCTGGCCGAGGTGAGCCCGGGCAGCGAAGTCGTCATCGGCGCGCTGCGTTGCTCGTCCGACGCCGCTGGCCGCCTACGCGAGATC
>CAZTJX010000016.1:0-14642 GCA_964613755.1 uncultured Demequinaceae bacterium
GTGACGGCGCGGGCGGGATTACGAAGTGGACGACGGACGTGAGGATCAGGATTCACGGCGATTCCACGGACGAGGACCTCGCCACCCTCGACGATGTCGTCGGGGACCTCAACGCCCTCATCGGGCCCATCGAGATCTCGATCGTCCGCTCGAAAGCGAACGCGGAGATCTACTTCGCTCCGGAGTCCGAGTTCAGCGGCATCGCCCCCGAATACGTCCCCGTTAACATGGGCTTCTTCTGGACATGGTGGGACGGAGACGGCACGATCACGGGGACGCGGATCCTCATTTCCACCACCGGCATCACCCAGACCGAGCGAGACCACATCATTCGCGAAGAGGTCACCCAGTCCCTCGGGCTGATGAACGACTCGTACACGTACGAGGACAGCATCTTCTACCAGGGCTGGACATCGACGACGAAGTACTCGGCCATCGACGAGGACCTCATCGAGATGCTGTACCTACCCGAAGTCGCGCCCGGAATGGATGCCGAGCGGGCTCTGGCCGTCCTGCGCAGCGCCTGAACGCCCCCTACAGCGCCCCGATCGCCTCGGTGTAGTCTCCGACGTCGCGTACGTGCTCGACGTCGTTGACGGTCGCCCAGCGGACGACGCCCGTCGTGTCGACCAGGAAGCTCGCGCGGACCGCGCGGCCCACCTTCTCGTCGAAGACCCCATAGGCGCGCGTGACCGCTCCGTGCGGCCAGAAGTCCGAGAGAACATCGCGCTGGTACTGCGTGGAATCCGTCCAGGCGCGATTGGCGAAGACCGAGTCGCACGAGATCGTGAGCACTTTCACGGCGTCGTCCCTCCCGAGCTCTCCTGAGTCGCGCAGGTCGAGTATCTCGCTCGTGCATAGCGGCGAGAATGCGAAGGGAATGAAGACCACGAGCACGGGAGTCTCCCGGAGCTCCGAGAGTGTGACCGGGCTACCGTGCTGATTGACCAGGGTGAAGTCAGGGGCTTCCTGGCCGACGAGCGTGTCGGTCACCGATGGCGACCCTTCTCCACGAGCTGGGTCACCGCCCAGTCGGCAGCCGCCACGAACTGCGACGTCGCGTGAAGTCCCGAAAGTGACGAACTCTCTTCGATGTCCTGCGGCTCGACGCGGTTGGGTCGACCGGCCTTGGGGGTAAGGAGCCACACGACGCCCTTGTCGTCGAGGAGCGTCTGGACATCCATGAGCAGGTCCGCCAGATCACCGTCGCCGTCTCGATACCAGACCAGGGCGGCGTCGGTCACGTCTCCGTAGTCCTCGCCCACCAACTCCTGGCCCGTCACGGCAGCGAGGGCTGATCGAAGCCCCTCGTCAGAGTCATCGTCCCGTAGGAACTCCTGGACGACCATGCCTTTGGACAGACCGAACCGCGCGATAATCGCGGGGTCCACGGCCTCTGCTGCCGACTCTCGCGCCACGGCGGAACAGTCCCCTTCCCCATCAGATGACGGTACGCGTCGCGCACCTGGCACCACCCTACGGGCACCGCGCTGGCCCCCGCAACGAATCGGACCCACGGGGGCTGGCGTGACATTCGCTGCGGATGTGACAACAATGGGTCGGTCGGCGGGACACCCCCCGCCCGTGATCGTAGGCGCCTACCCCGTGCGCCTGCCAGGAGGACAACGGACGTGACGACCTTCGACGAGATCGACAAGGATCCAGAAGAGACGAGTGAGTGGATCGAGTCCCTCAACGGGATGATCGCCTCGGACGGCCCCACGCGCGCCGAGTACATCCTGCGCCAGATGGTTGAGCACGCCGCTAACGAGCAACTCAGCCTCCCCTTAAGCCTCAACACTCCGTACGTCAACACGATTTCCGTTGACAACGAGCCCGATTTCCCCGGCGACGAGGAGACCGAGCGGTACTACCGCAGGTGGATCCGCTGGAACGCGGCCGTGATGGTGACCCGCGCGCAGGCGGACGGCAAGGGCGTCGGCGGTCACATATCGTCGTACGCGTCGGTCGCGACGCTGTACGAGGTGGGTCTCAACCACTTCTTCCGGGGCAAGGATCACCCGGGCGGTGGCGACCACGTCTACTTCCAGGGACACGCGGCTCCGGGAGTCTACGCGCGCGGCTTCGTCGAGGGACGTCTCACCGAGGACGATCTCGACTCGTTCCGGCAAGAGAAATCCGGTCCAGGCCGCGGGCTTTCGAGCTACCCGCACCCGCGCCTCATGCCCGATCTCTGGGAATTCCCCACCGTCTCGATGGGACTTGGCCCTGCCTCGGCGATCTACCAGGCATGGACCGACCGATACATGCACCTGAGGGGCATCAAGGACACGTCAGAGCAGCACACGTGGGCGTTCCTCGGCGACGGCGAGATGGACGAGCCCGAGAGCCGCGGCATGCTTCAGCTCGCCGCGAATCAGGGCCTCGACAACCTCACCTTCGTCGTCAACTGCAACCTCCAGCGACTCGACGGACCGGTGCGCGGCAACGGGAAGATCATCCAGGAGCTCGAGGCGTACTTCCGTGGCGCAGGCTGGAACGTCATCAAGGTCATCTGGGGGCGGAGCTGGGACTCGTTGCTCGCGTCGGACAAGGACGGCGCGCTCCTCAACCTCATGAACACCGTGCCCGACGGAGACTTCCAGACCTACAAGGCGGAGTCGGGCGCGTACATTCGCGACCACTTCTTCGGGGGCGACCCGCGCGCCAAGGAGCTCGTCGCGGATATGACAGACGATCAGATCTGGGCACTCAAGCGGGGAGGCCACGATTACCGGAAGGTCTACGCGGCCTATAACCACGCGGTCAACGAGCCAAACGGAAAACCCACCGTCATCCTCGCGAAGACCATCAAGGGCTACGGCCTCGGCACTAACTTCGCCGGCCGCAATGCAACGCACCAGATGAAGAAGCTCGCGGTGAGTGACCTCAAGACCCTTCGCGACACCTTCCATATCCCCATCACGGACGAGCAGCTCGAGGCCGATCCATACCGCCCGCCGTACTACCACCCGGGCATGGATCGGACAGAGATCCAGTACATGCTCGCGCGTCGCAGGGCACTCGGGGGCTTCGTACCCGAGCGGCGGGACCCTCACACCGCGATCGCCATGCCAGATCCCGAGGTCTTCGAGCAATTCAAGAAAGGCTCGGGGAAGCAGAAGGTTGCCTCGACCATGGCGATCGTGCGCCTGCTCAAAGACCTCATCAAGGACAAGGACTTTGGCCACCGCGTCGTCCCGATCATCCCGGACGAGGCCCGCACCTTCGGCCTCGACTCGATCTTCCCGTCGGCCAAGATCTTCAACACGCGCGGCCAGAACTACCTGCCCGTCGACCGAGAACTGATGCTCTCGTACAAGGAGTCCGAATCCGGGCAGATCATGCACACGGGCATCAACGAGGCAGGCTCCGCCGCGGCATTCCAGGCGGTGGGGACCTCCTACGCGACGCACGGTATCCCGCTCGTCCCGTTCTACATCTTCTACTCGATGTTCGGATTCCAGCGCACGGGCGATCAATTCTGGGCGGCGGGCGACCAGCTGGCTCGCGGCTTCCTCCTGGGGGCAACGGCCGGGCGGACGACGCTGACGGGCGAGGGCCTGCAGCACGCCGATGGCCACTCCCCTCTCCTCGCAGGAACGAATCGCGCCGTGGTCGTCTACGACCCCGCCTACGCCTACGAGATCCGGCACATCATCCGCGACGGGATCGAGCGGATGTACGGCGATAGCGACGGCCGGGATCCGAACGTCTTCTACTACGTCACGGTGTACAACGAGCCCATCACGCAGCCAGACGAGCCCGGTGACGTAGACGTCGAGGGCATCATCAAGGGCATCCACCGGATCAGCCAAGCCGAGGGCGAAGGCCCGCGCGCGCAGATCCTCGCGTCGGGCGTTGGGGTCCAATGGGCGATGGAGGCCCAGCAGCTGCTCGCCGACGACTGGGGCGTGCGCGCCGACGTGTGGTCCGTGACGTCGTGGAGCGAACTGCGGCGCGAGGCGCTCGAGTGCGAGGAGGACGCCTTCCTCTCACCGGGAGCCGCGCCTCGCGTGCCGTACCTCACGCGAGCGCTCCAGGGTTCAGAAGGACCCTTCGTCGCCACGAGCGATTACGACCACCTCGTCGTTGACCAGATCCGCGCGTGGGTTCCCGGCGAGTATGCGACCCTTGGCGCCGATGGATTCGGATTCTCCGATACAAGGCCCGCGGCACGGCGCTACTTCCACATCGACGGCCCGTCGACGGCAACTCGCGTTCTGCAGCAGTTGGAGCGGCGAGGTGAAGTTCCGGAGGGGTCCGTAGCCAAAGCCCTCAATACGTACCAACTCCTCGACCCGCGTGCGGGAACCTCGGGCACCGCGGGCGGCGAGGCGTAGCCACACGCGCACGCGTATGGGGGCCCCGCCTTCCGGCGAGACCCCCGTACGCTCCGTGCTAGTTCTCCTTCGGGGGCGCCTTCTCGGTCGGCGCCTTCGCGGTCGGTGACGTCTTCGTTGGAGTCTTCTTGGTCGGCGTCTTCTTGGTCGGCGTCTTCTTGGTCGGCGCCTTCGTGGTTGGGGCGCTCGTTGTTGCGGGCGCGGTCTCTACAGGCTCCGCTGCCTCGTCGGTCGTTCCCATCGTGCCCGCCGCGTCTACAGCCGCCGCAGTGTCGACCTCATCGAGCGCCTTTGCCGTCGCTGCTCCCGCAGCCGCCGCGCCGCCCAGAGGCACCACCGCGGTGCGCAGACCCTTGCGCGCCCGGCAGACGGGAATCATGAGAATGATGAGGACGATCGCGATGATGGCGAGGATCACCCATAGCGCGATGAGGACGGGGCCGGAGAACAGCCCGTCGGATGGAAGCTCTAGGTACGCGTCCATATCGCAGGCGCCGTCCGGCGATGTGATGTTGCCGAACAGGTGAAGGACGCCCGCGAGTTCAATCTTGGTCGTGTCCTCGATGTCTTCGACGTACGAGCCAACGTCGACCGTCCCCCCTCGTCGGGGTCGAGGCCCGAGTTGTCGTGCCCCCCGTCCCATACACGTATGGCGAAGCCCGCGAAGTCGACCGCGAGCCAACCGCTCCAGCCCTCGAAGGCGCCCGGAGTGTTCCCCGTCCAGTCGATGGACCCCGTGGGTTCAATGACAAACGGGTCCGTGACCGAGGTCTGCTGCGGTGTGCCGGCGTCGAGCGGCAGTCCCGAAGCGTCGAACGAGAAACCCTCGAGGTTGCACCCTCCTGATAGGTCGCCGTTCGCGTTGTGCGCCGAGAGTCCAAGGCCCGACCAGACGAGCATCGCGATCGAGACGACAAGAACCGAGATGAATCGCACCGACCTCACGGCGACGGTGAGCATGAGCGATCCAACGAGTATGCCGAGGCCGCCGAGGCCCCACACGACGAATTGCGTCGGCGGAACGATCGCGCCGAACATCAGGATGAGGACGAGGACGAGGGCTCCGAGCCCTCCGAGTACTGCACCGAGGATCGGCCTTCCCTTGTGGGTCTGCATGGCGATACTCCCTCCCAAGAGTCGCAATCCACCCTAGCGAGCCACACCGGAACTCGGCTAAAGCTCTCCGGGATCCTCCTCGTTCTCGAAGCGCCGCGCGCCCCTCACCTGCTTGGCGTACACCGTGAAGATCAGGAGTGCAATCGACGCCGCCGTCCACAGTCCGACCAGGACCGGACCGTCGAAGAGGTGATCGGGGGGGACGCGGACATACACCTCGATGTCACACGCGCCCTCGTTTCCCCTGACCGACCCCCAAAGGTGATAGACCCCTGTGATGGTCAGACCCGAGATCTCCTCGAGTTCGCCGATACGCAGGCTCAGGTCCTCGACTCCCTCCCACGAGGGCCCGATGGCCCCCTCCTCATCCTCGGTGTCGCTCCACAACTCGATCGGGAAACCCGCGAGATCGAATCGAATCGAATACGCCCAGTCGGAGAACGGAGCAGGGGTGCCCGCTTGCCAGGTGAGGGTGTCATCGGAATGAGCCGTAAAGGGCCGGAAGACCGAGGTGTCTGCGGGCGTCACGACCGAGTCTCCTGACAACTGCGCGGACGCGGTACAACCTCCCTCGAGGCTCCCCGCGTCGGACATGGCGGGGATCCCCGTCAACCCGAAAGCAAGAAAGAGCACCGCGGCGGACTGCACGGCAACGACCATCCGGCTTCGGTACGTGACGGTCAGGAGCAGCGAGCCGACGCCCGCGCACAGCCCCAGCGTTCCACAAGACACGAGGCGCGTCGGCAGCACAACGGCCCCCTGCTGAAGGATCCCCAAGACGATCGCACCGAGTGCAGCGCCCAGGACGGCGCCAAGAACGGGCTTGCCAGGGGACTTCGGCATGGATGTGGTCTCCTCGATCGTTCTCCCAACCTAGCGAGCGGCATCACGCCACACCAGCGCGACCGTCCGTTTGTCGACTTCCCACAACTCGGCCCTATGCTGGCGGGTATGGCTCCTCGTGACACGCGCACCGAGACCCTCCGGCGACTCCGCGCGGGAACGGGAATCCTGTCGACGGCGGCAATCCAGTCGCTCGAGGCCGAGTACTCGTGGTTTCGCGCGCTCCCCGCGCGCGAGCGATCGTGGGTGGGAACGGTCGCCCAGGCGGGGATCAGTTCGTTCGTTGCCTGGTACGCCGACCCCTCGGAAGCTGGCCGCGGTGCGGCCGAGGTATTCGCGGCGGCGCCTCCCGAACTCACGCGATCCGTCTCGCTTCAGCACACCCTGAGCATCGTCAGGACGGTCGTGAAGGTCGTCGAGGATCACTGCGACGACTTCGCCTCCCCGGGGACCGAGGCCGAGCTCCGCATGGCGATTCTCCGCTACTCGCGCGAGATCGCGTTTAGCGCGGCCGAGGTCTACGCACGGGCGGCCGAGTCCCGTGGAGCGTGGGACGCGCGGCTAGAAGCCCTCGTCGTCGACGCGCTCGTCCGGGGTCAAATGGACGACGACCTTCCCTCGCGTGCGGCGGCACTGGGCTGGAAATCGGGCCCGACCCTCGTCATGGTGGGTCTGACCGATGGTCAACTGGGCGAGGTCGAGAGCGCCGAACTCCGTCGAACGATTCGTCGCGCCTCGCGCGGCGCCCTGGTCGGGATTCACGGGGAGGACCTCATCGTGATCGCCCGCACCGACGAAGATCCCGAGCATCTTGGTAGCGCGCTCCTCCCGAGCTTTGGCCCAGGTCCCGTGGTGATCGGACCCCCGGCCGTTACTCTCCTTGAGGTCGCACGCTCGACGCGCGCCGCTCTAGCCGGGGTCATCGCAGCGCCCGCGTGGTCACTCGCCCCCCGTCCCGTCGCGGCCGACGATCTCCTGCCGGAACGGGTGCTCGTGGGAGATGTCTCGGCGCGCGATCGACTCATCTCCATCGCCTACGATCCCATCGCCCGAGCCGGCGGGGCGCTCGCCGAGACCGTCGAGACGTTCCTCGCCTGCGGGCGATCCCTTGAGCTCGCGTCTCGCACGATGTTCGTCCATGCGAACACGGTCCGCTACCGCCTCAAGAAGGTCACGGAACTCACCGGCTGGGACGCCCTCAACACGAGGGACGCACACGTGCTCGACACGGCCTTCGCGCTCGGTCGCCTCCGGGATTCCAGCCATGCACCGTTGTAGGTATCGCACAATCCCGAGGGGCGACGTTGGAGGCCCTGGAGTGGGTCCTTTGCCGACCCATCGGGCACCCTAGAATACGTGCTAGCCGTCGTCTGCCCTGGTCAGGGTGCCCAAGCCCCAGGGATGCTCTCTCCGTGGCTTGAGATGCCCTCGATCGCTGAGAGGTTCGCCGCCTACTCGGATGCCGCGGGACTCGACCTTGTCGCCCACGGGACCACCTCGGACGCCAACACCATTCGCGACACCGCCGTGGCGCAGCCACTCCTTGTGGCGACGGCGCTCGCCACCGCGCGCGAACTCCTCGGCCCGGTGACTCCTGATGTCACGGCGGGGCACTCGGTGGGCGAGTTCGCCGCCGCCGCGCTCGCGGGGGTCCTCGCTGATGTCGACGCTATGCGCCTCGTCTCCGTAAGGGCGCAGGCGATGGCCAGTGCCGCCGCGTCCGAGCCAACGTCCATGGCCGCCGTTCTGGGGGGCGATCCCGACGACGTCCTCGCGATCCTCGCGGAGTACGACCTCACCCCTGCCAACGTCAACGGCGGTGGCCAGGTCGTCGCTGCCGGATCGAAGGCCGCCATCGCGCGTCTTGTCTCCGAGCCTCCGTCTAGGGCTCGCGTCATCGGACTTCAGGTAGCCGGGGCATTCCACACCTCATACATGGAGCCCGCCATCGCGACGCTCGGCGCCGCGGCCGCGGGAGCCTCCGTCGCCGATCCGATCGCGATCCTGCTGTCGAACGCCGACGGCTCGCCCGTCGCCTCGGGTACGGACGCGCTCAGCCGGATCGTGGCGCAGGTGGCGAATCCCGTACGGTGGGATCTCTGCCAGAAGACCATGCTCGATCTCGGGGTGACCGCGATCATCGAGGCGGCGCCCGGCGGAGTCCTCACCGGGCTCGCCAAGCGGAGCATGCCGGGTATCCCGTGCATCGCCCTCAAGACCCCGGCGGATATCGAAGCCGCCCACAACCTGATGGAGCAGCACTCATGACGCAGATGACGATCTCCCGCGGCGCGGAGTACTCCCGCATCCTCGGACTGGGTGCGGCGCGCGGCGAGAATCTCGTCATGAACGACGACGTGGCCGGTCCGATCGACTCGTCCGACGAGTGGATCCGCCAGCGTACGGGCATCGTCACACGGGTGAGGGCCAGCGCGGAGACCTCGGTGATTGACCTTGCCGAGCGCGCTTCACGCGACGCGATTGCCGCCGCAGGGATCGAAGCGAGCGACATCGACACCGTCATCCTCTCCACGTTCACCTACCCGAGCGTCACGCCCGCAGGGTCCCCCATCGTGGCGGACCGTCTGGGATGTGGGACGGCGGCGGCCTTCGATATCTCCGCCGCGTGCGCGGGTTATTGCTATGCGATCGCTCAGGCGGACGCTCTTGTGCGCACCGGCCAAAGTCGCATCGTGCTCGTCATCGGAGCCGAGAAGATGAGCGACTTCATCGACCCGACCGACCGTTCTATCTCCTTCCTTCTTGGGGACGGCGCAGGCGCCATCATCATCGGAGCGTCCGATACCCCCGCGATCGGCCCCACCGTCTGGGGCTCAAGGAGCGACGGCTGGCCTCTCATCGGAATGACGTCCTCGTGGCTCGAGTACCGCGACGGCGCCGAGTTTCCGACGCTCCGCCAGGAGGGCGCGAGCGTCTTCAAGTGGGCCTCGTTCGATATGCCCAAGGTCGCCAAGCAGGCGATCGAGGCGGCGGGCCTCACTCCCAAGGACATCCAGGTCTTCATCCCGCATCAGGCGAATATGCGCATCATCGACCAGATGATCAAGACCATCGGCCTGCGCGAGGATATCGTCGTCGGGCGGGACATTGCCGAGTCCGGCAACACGTCCGCGGCCTCGATCCCGCTCGCCACCGAGCGGCTCATGCGCGACGGACAGGCGAAATCCGGTGACCTCGCGCTTCAGATTGGATTCGGCGCCGGCCTCGTCTTCGCCGCACAGGTGATCGTTCTTCCGTAACCTATGACTGTTCATACGCGAACCGATGCATCCGCATCGCCTAACCCCAAGGAGATTCCCATGGCACTATCCGAGCAGGACATCCTCGCTGGTCTCGCCGAGATCGTCGCGGAAGAGACCGGTCTCGACACCGCAGAGGTCGTCGGCGACAAGTCCTTCACCGATGACCTCGACATCGACTCCCTCTCGATGATGACGATCGTCACCCTCGCCGAGGAGAAGTTCGACGTCCGCATCCCCGATGAGGACGTCAAGAACCTCGTCACCGTCGGCGACGCCGTCTCGTACATCACAGGAGCGCAGTCCTAGCTCCTCAGCACGACAGGATCGCGCACGCCCACCACCACCGCTCGGAGAAGCCATGACCAAGGTTGTCGTCACCGGATTGGGAATGACCACGCCACTCGGCGGAGACGTCTCATCCACCTGGGAAGGTGCCCTCGACGGTCGCTCGGGCGTACGCACGCTTGAGAACGATTGGGTCGAGAAGTACGGGCTCAGGGTGGGTTTCGCGGGCCAGGTCGCCGTCAAGCCCGAGGAGGTCCTCACGCGCCCGGAAACGAAGCGCATGGACCCCTCGGCGCAGATGGCGATGGTCGCGGCACGCGAAGCCTGGGCGGACGCTGGCTCACCCGAGGTCGATCCCGATCGACTCGGAGCCGCGGTATCCTCCGGAATCGGCGGTGTGTGGACGCTGCTCAACGCGTGGGACACCCTCAAGGAGAAGGGCGCGGCTCGCGTCCTCCCCTTGACGGTTCCCATGCTTATACCGAACTCCTCCGTCGCGTACGTGGAGATGGAGTTCGGCGCACGGGCGGGGGCTCACGCCCCCGTCTCGGCCTGTGCGTCAGGAGCCGAGGCGATTGCGACGGCGTTCCAGATGATCGTGGGCGGCCGGGCTGATGTCGTGATCGCGGGAGGAACCGAGGCCGCCACACACCCGGTCTGCATCGCCTCCTTCGATGCGATGCAGACGCTTTCCCGCCGCAACGACGACCCGGCTGGGGCCTCGCGCCCCTACGACCTCACGCGAGACGGCTTTGTTATGGCCGAGGGTTCAGGGATCATGGTCCTCGAATCCGAGGAGTCCGCCAAGGCTCGCGGGGCGCGCATCTACGCGTACCTCGCGGGAGTCGGGATCACCTCCGACGCCTATCACATCGCCGCGCCGGAGCCCCACGGCCGGGGTCAGTCACAGGCCATGCGGCTCGCGCTCGAGAGCGGCGGGCTCTCCATCACGGACGTCGCACACATCAACGCGCACGCGACGTCCACGGTTGTGGGGGACATGATCGAGGCACGCGCCATACGAACCCTTTTGGGCGCACACGCGGACCGCACACTCCTGAGCGCCACCAAGTCCATGACCGGCCACCTGCTGGGCGGCGCGGGAGCCGTCGAATCGATCCTCACCATCAAGGCGATCCATGATCGCAAGGCTCCCCCGACGATCAACGTCACGCAGCCCGACCCCGAACTCGAGGTGGACCTGGTCTGCGACATCCCGCGTGCGCTCCCCGCCGGGGACGTCATCGGGATGAACAACTCGTTCGGATTCGGTGGCCACAACGTCGCCCTGGCCTTCACCAACGCGTAGCGACCCCGGTGAGTGCTTGCTGCGGCGGCAAGCCCGTGCACCGGTCGCGTCTTCGTGCATCAGCACGCTGGCGGCGCGCTACTTGACGGGACCGAACCAGATATCCGCGAGCCCCTTGATGATCGTGGGGAACGCCGTGCCGAGTGCGTCGAAGTTGCAGGCGATGGCAAGCGTCGTCGAGCGGTCTGCGCTGATCGCAAGGTACGAGTCGTCGCCTTCCCACCCTCCCGTGTGCCACACGAAACCGTCCGGCGCGACGAATACTCCGGCACCATACGTGATGCCGGGTTGACCGGGAACGTCGACCGCCTCGGCAACCATGGCTTGCGCGATGGCAGGGTCGTCCGGAAGGCCCGTCCGCATGACGTCGAACCACTCGGCCATCGCCGTGGGCGTACCCATGACGGCTCCGTCTCCGACCACGTCCCAGCCAACGGAGAGCGCGGGTGAGGTAGCCGTCCTCGTGTGGTACCGCTCCGTGATCGTGGGGTAGGCAGCGAGGGGATCGACCACGAGGCTGGAGCTCATCGGCGCGAAGAGCCGCTGCTCGACAAAGTCGGCGAACGATTGCCCCGAGACGGCCTCGACGATGCTGGCGAGCGCGATGTAGTTCGAGTTCGAGTACGCCCATGGTTGTGGGAGGGGCGTAGCCGCCTTCGTGGCGGATAGGGTGGCCAGGGCCTGCCCCTGGGTCACCGAGTCAGCGATCGCGACCCCCGTGTCCTGGAGCATGGCGATATAGTCCGGAAGTCCCGACGTGTGGTGCAGGAGCTGCTCGACCGTTGTCGTGGCCGCCCACGGACCGGCGTCCGGGAGGTAGGTCGCGACGGGCGCGTCGAGGGAGACCTTTCCGTCGGCGACCAGGGCCAGGATCGCCATCCCGGTGACGTGCTTGGAGTCGGAGGCCCAGTCGAACGCGCTCTCTGGTGCGAGGGACGTGCCCGCCGATAATTGTGCCGAGCCGACCGCTCCCGTCCACACGGTGGCACCGCGGCGCGCGACGGCGGCCGAGCAGCCCGGGAGATTGGGGTCGAGGACCGAACTCATGAGGGCGCTCGAGTGGTCCTGAGGTGTGGCGCCCTGGGTCAGCCAAGGGGATGGCTCGCTCGAGGCCGACGAGCATGCCGTCAACGCGAAGGCGGCGGTCGACGCCAGGACAACGGCTGAACCACGAAGAGAGATTGTCGTCATACCGCGAGCGTAGGCTCGGCCGATCGGGACCGTCTATCGGGCAGTTCCCTGGTCCTTCACGGATGCCCTCGGGGATTCCCCTAGGCCGAAATCGCGCCCCGCTCGTCGCGCAGCGCGTTTCGGCGCTCCACCGCGTCGCGGCGCCACAGGGCGGCGCGGCTGAGGATCGGAAGCCCCTGTGTCTCGTCGAGCGCGTCCCAAATCGAGCCGACGGGAGTACCGGGCTCGACGGCGTCGGTGGGCTCAATAGCATCGACGATCGGGAGAGTCCCCGTCTCGGCGAGCGCTGGAATCGGGCCCGTGTAGGGCTCGTCCCACACCACCTCGGTGAGCCAACGGACGCCCGAGACCGGGGTCGCGAGCCCTGCCTGGATCTCGGCGAGCATACCTAGCTGACCCTGTGGAGCCAGCGAACGGGCGCGCCGTGCCCGGCGTAGCGGAACGGTTCGAGCTCCTCGTCCCACGCCGAACCGAGGGCCAGGTCCATCGAGCGTTTGAGGTCGGCGGCATTCCCTCCCGCGTCGATCGCGGCTCGGATACGATCCTCGGGCACGACGATGTTGCCTGCGATATCCGTCACGGCATGGAAGATCCCGAGACTCGGGGTGTGGCTCCAGCGCGCGCCGTCGCAACCGTACGACGGCTCCTCTGTCACCTCGTAGCGCACGTGCTCCCACCCACGCAGGGCGGAGGCAAGGCGAGCACCCGTGCCCTGGATCCCCTGCCAGGAGACCTCGCAGCGAAGCAGGTTCGGCCCCGCAGGCTGTTCCGTCCAGTCGAAGGACGCCCGGGAGCCCACGACGTTGCTCGCGGCCCACTCGATGTGTGGGCACATGGCACGGGTAGCGGAATGCACAAAAAGTACACCGCGGGTGATGGCGGCCATGACCCTTCCTTCCTGTCTAGGTGCGTCTTCCCCAACGACCTGAACAGGAACGGCGGCGCCGTACACGGTGTGTGCACTTCCTATGGTGCCTCAGCCGGGCGAATTACGCCAGTGTGATACCCCTTCGGCGCGTCCCGGGGGGATGAGGATTACTCGATCTCCTCGCGAATCTGCCGAAGCGCGCGCTTGCGGACGTCCCTCGCGAGGCGATCGATGAAGAGCTTGCCATTGAGGTGATCCACCTCGTGATGGATCAGCCGGGCCCAAATCTCCTCCCCCTCGATGACCACCGGTTTGCCCTCAGTATCCGTGCCCTCGCAGCGCGCAAAGGCCGGGCGGTCGCACTTAAACCACAAACCAGGCACGCTGAGGCAGCCCTCTTCCGCAAGCTCCTGTTTCTCCTCGCTTGTCTCGGTGATCACCGGATTGAGCATGTAGCCGATGCTGTCGTCGATGGTCCACGAGAAGGCGCGGAGGCTCACCCCGATCTGGTTCGCCGAGAGACCCGCGCGACCCTCGGCGTCGACGGTTTCCAGCAGGTCGTCTACCAGGAGCCGCACGGCGTCGGTGATCTCTGTGATGGGTTCGCACGGTGTCCGTAGAACAGGGTCGCCGGTCACGCGGATCTCTCTCATCGCCATGCGGTTATTCTTCCACGCCCCTACGATGGTCCGGTGATCCTCGAGACGGAGCGGCTCGTCCTCAGGCCCTACCGGGTCTCGGACGCGACGGCAGTGCACCGCTACGGCTCGGATCCCGAGGTCTGCCGTTACACGGACTTCGGCCCCAACACGTGGGACGACACCCTTGGGTTTCTCCAGACCGCCATTCACCCCATCCCTCCGAAAATCGAACTCGCCATCACCCTCAGGGGCGACGACGTCGTCGTCGGGGGCCTAGGCGCCTGGCCCGTCGCGGAGGGGCGCTGGGAAATGGGATGGGTGTTGCGGCGCGACATGTGGGGACAGGGGTACGCGACGGAGGCGACGAGTGCCTTGTTCGACGCGGTCGTGGCGCGCGGCGACGTCCACACCGTGTTCGCGCGGTGTCGCCCGGAGAACACCGCCTCGGTGCGGGTCATGGAGAAGCTGGGGATGCACTTCGTTGAGCTCATTCCGCGCGAGAAGGAGGTGCGGGGCGAGTGGGTGGATTCTCGGGTGTACGAGGTGTCTATTGCGGGAGCGGATGTGCCAGCCTAGGAGCATGACCATGCCCCAGGCTCGCTGGGTCGCCGCCGCTGCCGATATCCGCGCCGCCGAGGCCGAGCCCCTGGCCCGCGAGGGCGAGGCCGCACTCATGGATCGCGCGTCCGCAGCAGTGGCGAACGCGGCACGGGTGATCATGGCCGAACGCAACATCGATGCCGCCGACATCTGGGCGGCGCTCCTCATAGGGACGGGGAACAA